>CAUJGH010000001.1 GCA_963169575.1 Myxococcota bacterium
CTCCTCGACGAGGACTTCATCTCCTCGAACTACGGTGTGACGACGGAGAGCGAGCCGCTCCATCGCAGCTCGATCTGGACCGTGCGCCGCGCGAAAGGCAAGCAGTCCGTCTACTACCGCATGTCCGTCGTCGAATCGGACGAGCCGAAGCAGCACACCGACGAGTTCCCGGGCTTTCCCGAAAGGCCCGAGCGCGAGGAGGCTTTCGACTCGGCGATCGAGGCGCTGCTCGAGAAGGTCCGGCTCGAGTCCGCCGACATCGTGAGCTTCACGGGCGCGCTGATCCGGCGCGTCAACACCTTCGAAGGCGACGGCGCCGTCGACCTGCTCAACGACGGCGAGGTCACGGCGAGCCGCCGCGCGCTCCAGCTCGTCGACATTCTCGCCTCCGCCCGGATTCCGGCGCGCGTCGTCTGGGGGATCCTGCTCGAAGACGAGGTCCGCGACGGCAAGCTGTCGCCCTACGTCGAGGTCCACAACCAGCGCGTCTGGCTGCCCTTCAATCCGCTGACCGGCGAAAAGGGCTACCCGGACCGCTTCCTCATCTGGTACGTCGGCTCGAATCCGCTGCTCTCGCTCGACGGTGCGAAGAACGGCGAGGTCCATTTCGCCGTCGCCCGCAGCCTGCGCGAGATGGTCGACGTCGCCGCGCAGCGCGCCCAGAAGGGCGACTCCGCCTGGTTCGACTTCTCGCTCTTCTCGCTCCCGATCCAGACGCAGAACGTCTATCGCGTCCTGCTCACCGTGCCGCTCGGGGCGTTCCTCGTCGTCCTGCTGCGCGGCTTCGTCGGGATCAAGACCTTCGGGACCTTCATGCCGGTGCTGATCGCGCTCGCCTTCCGGGAAACCGAGCTCTGGGTCGGCGTGCTGCTCTTCGTCACGATCGTCGGCCTCGGCCTCTGGATCCGGTTCCTGCTCGAGCGACTGCAGCTGCTGCTCGTTCCGCGGCTGGCGGCGGTGCTCACGATCGTCGTGCTCCTCATGCTGACGATCAGCATCGTCTCCTTCCATTTCGGACTGGATACGGGCATCTCGGTCGCGCTCTTCCCGATGGTGATCCTCGCGATGACGATCGAGCGCATGTCGCTCGTCTGGGAGGAGACGGGCGGGCGCGACGCGTTGGTCCAGGGATTCGGGAGTCTGCTCGTCGCATCGCTCTGCTACCTCGTCGTCAGCAACGAGCAGCTCGGACATCTCGCCTACGTCTTCCCCGAGCTGCTGCTCGTCGTGCTCGCCGCCTCGATCGTCGCGGGCCGCTACACGGGATATCGGCTGTTCGAGTTCTGGCGCTTCCGGAGCGTCTGGCTGGGGCGCGGGGATCCGTCGTGAAGCTTCGCCTTCGATGGCCGGGCACCGTGCTCCGCGAGCACGGCATCCTCGGCATGAACGAACGCAACTTCAGCCTCATCAAGGCCGAGAATCCGCGACGGCTCTTCCCGCTCGTCGACGACAAGGCGAAGACGAAGCAGCTCGCGGCCAAGGCCGGGATCGCGTTCCCGGAGCTGTATGCGTTGATCTCGAGCGACGCCGAGATCCGCAACTTCCCGAAGATCGTCGAAGGCAAGCAGAAGTTCGTGATCAAGCCGGCCCACGGCAGCGGCGGCAACGGCATCGTCGTCATCCGCTCGGTCCGCAACGGACGTTATTTCCGGGCCAACGGGACCTTTCTCGACGAGCAGGGCATCGAGCACCACATCTCGAACGTGCTCTCCGGAATGTACAGCCTCGGCGGCCGCCCGGATCAGGCGCTGATCGAGCGCTGCGTCGAGTTCGATCCGATCTTCGACGAGGTGACGTTCCAGGGCGTGCCCGACATCCGCACGATCGTCTACCGCGGCTTCCCGGTCGCGGCGATGGTGCGCCTGCCGACTCGGCGCTCGGACGGCAAGGCCAACCTGCATCAGGGCGCGGTCGGGGCCGGCGTCGATCTCAAGACCGGCAAGACGACCCACGCGATCCTGGGCGGCAAGCCCGTGACCCATCATCCCGATACGGGCCACCTCATCGCCGGCATCCAGATCCCGGGCTGGAAGGATCTGCTCGTGCTGGCGGCCCATTGCTACGACGTCGTGCCGCTCGGCTACCTCGGCGTCGACATCGTGCTCGATCGCGATTTCGGTCCGCTCGTGCTCGAGCTGAACGCGCGACCCGGACTCGCGATCCAGATGGCCAATCGGCGCGGCCTGCGCCCGGCGATCGCGCGCGTGCGGGCGTTGCCGCGGGTCCCGACCACGGCGGCCCAGCGCGCGGCCTTCGCGATGAGCGATGCGACGACGCTCGAAGAGATCGAGTCGCAACCCACATCGTAGAGGCGCAAGCCGAGTCGTGGAGCTGGACCGGGGATCGCCGATCGAACGGCGAGCCCATCGCGAGAAGTCGATCCATGAAGGTCCGGGACGTCATCGAAGAGACCGTGAACGGTCATTCCGCCTACTCGCCCGATCTCCCGGGCTGCGCGGGGGTCGGGCGGACGGTCGAGGAGGCGGAGCAGGCCGTGCGCCAGGCCATCGCGCTCCACGTCGAAGCGCTGCGCGCCGAAGGCTGCGAGGTCCTGCGACCCACGACTCGATCGACGTGGCTCGAGGTCGCGGCCTGAGGGCCTGAATGAGGACAGAGGGCGGAAACGAGCCCGCCGCCCCCAGGGCCCGGCAAAGGCGCCCCGCTATTCCACCGGCACGATCGTGAAGAGCAGGTCCCCCGCGTCGATCTGCTCG
>CAUJGH010000002.1 GCA_963169575.1 Myxococcota bacterium
TCGCATGGCGACAGCCGTAGACGGCGGCCAGGACGACGACCTCGAAGGTCGCCTGCCAGACTTCGTTCGGCGTGGCGAGCGTATCGGTATCGGCGGCGGCTGCGGCGACGGCGTTGTTGTGGAGGATGTCGAGCCGGCCGAAGCGTTCGAGGGCGAGCGCAACCATCGCCTCGACGTCGGATTCGCGGGTCACGTCGGTCTCGCTCGCGACGGCGGCGCTGCCGAGCGCCTCCGCGACGCGCCGCGCACCGGCCCCGTCGAGATCGGCGACGACGATCCGCGCGCCCTGCCCGGCGAAGAGCCGCGCCGTCGCCGAGCCGATGCCCCCGGCGCCGCCCGTCACGATCGCGACCTTGCCGCCCAGCGGCTTCGTCATGCCGGCCCTCTTCCCTTCCGCGCTGCGCCGCGGAGTCGATTGTTCGCAGGCATGCAGCCGCGGCCGCAGTCCCCGCGCCGATGCTCGCCTCGCGCTCGCCGCGCTGCAATGGCGCCGCCCGACGTGCTAACCCAGGAAGGCGGGACCGGGCTGGGCCCGGCGCCAGAGGGACAGCACCAGAGCGACAGCGCCAAAGGGACAGCGCCAGGAGTCCAGCGCCAGAGGGGCAACACCCGAGGAGGCCCGATGATCGATCTCCTGATCCGCGGCGGCACGCTCGTCGATGGCAGCGGCGATCCGCCGTACACGAGCGACGTCGGGATCGATGGCGGCCGCATCGTCGCGGTCGGCGAACGCGCCGGGGCGCAGGCGCGGCGGATCGTCGACGCCGACGGCGCGCTCGTGACGCCGGGATTCCTCGACATCCATACCCACTACGACGCGCAGGTCCACTGGGATCCGCTCGTCTCGCCCTCGAGCGAGCACGGCGTCACGACCGTCGTCGTCGGCAATTGCGGGCTCGGCCTCGCGCCCGCGCGCCCGGCGGATCGCGCGACGCTGACGGCGCTGCTCGGCGGCGTCGAGGACATCCCGCAGCGCTCGCTCGAGGCCGGGCTGACCTGGTCCTGGGACGCCTATCCGAGCTATCTCGCCGCGATCGACGCGATGCCGCGTTCGGTCGACGTCGCTGCGCTCGTCGGCCATGCGGCGCTGCGCGTCTACGCGATGGGATCCGAGCGGGCCTATCGCGATCCGGCGCAGCCGGACGAGGTCGCCGCGATGCGGCGCCTGCTCGCCGAAGCGATGGACGCCGGCGCCCTCGGCTTCTCGACCTCGCGCAGTCGCCTCGATCGCGATTTCGAGGGCCGTCCGACCCCTTCGAGCTGCGCCGACGACGGCGAGACGCAGGCGCTCGCGGCCGTGCTCGCCGAGCGCGGAGAAGGCCTCGTCGAGCTCGCGTTCCGCGGCAGCGCGGGCGACGAGCCCGAATGCTTCGGCCGGGAGCTGGCCTTCATGCACGCGCTCGCGGCCTCGACGCGCCGGCCCGTCACCTTCGGCCTCGCGCAGCTCGACGCGATCCCCGACGGCTGGCGGGAGGCCCATGCGATCGCGGGCGCCGCACGCGCGGCGGGCCTCGAGCTGCGGCCGCAGACGCTCGGGCGGATGCAATCGGTGCTCGTCGGCTTCGAGGCGGTCCACCCCTTCGCCCACCGCCCGAGCTACCGATCGCTCGCCGCCCTGCCCCTCGCCGAGCGGATCCCAAGGCTGCGGGATCCCGCGATCCGGGCGCGCATCCTCGGCGAGCGTTCGGGACCGCCTTCGGCGGACGATCCCTTCTCCAGCCTCTTCGGCTTCGAGCCGGAGCGGATCTTCCCGCTCGGCGACGTGCCCGACTACGAGCCCGGCCCCGAGCAGAGCCTCGCCGCCCTCGCCCGGTCGCGGAGCGTCCCGCCGATGCCGCTGCTCTACGATCTGCTGCTCGAGGACGAGGGCCGCAATCTCCTGCTCTATCCGGTCGCCAACTATCACGGCGGCGATCATGCCGTCGCCCACGCGATGCTCGCCCATCCCGCCTCGCTCGTCGGGCTCGGCGACGGCGGCGCGCATTCGGGCCTGATCTGCGATGCGGGCCTTCCGACCTTCCTGCTGAGCCATTGGGTGCGCGATCGCGTGCGCGGGCCGCGCTTTGCGGTCGAGTGGATCGTGCACCGGCTGACGGGCGAGCCCGCTGCGCTCTTCGGCCTCGGCGACCGCGGCCGGCTCCGCCCCGGCCTGCGCGCCGACGTCAACATCCTCGATCCCGCGGCCCTCGCCCTCGAGCGGCCCCGCATCGCCTACGACCTGCCGGCCGGGGCGCGTCGCCTCGTCCAGGGCGCGCGCGGTCATCGCGCGACGTTCGTCGCCGGCGTCGAGACCCGCAGCGAAGGCATCGATACGGGCGCGCGGCCGGGCCGGCTCGCGCGGCGCGTACGCGCCTGATTCCTTCGCGGACCCGGGCCTGCGATCAGCGCGCGGCCGTCGAGATCTCGCAGCTCTGGTAGTCGGATCCGGCGAGCCAGTCCGGGTCGGGGTAGTAGGCGAAGACGGCGGTGCCGCCGCGGACCGTATCGATGAGAGCGCGGTGGACGGCGGGATCGACGGCGGGGCAGCCCCAGCTGCGGCCGAGGCGCCCGAACTGGCGCGCGACGACGGGCGTCGCGTAGTCGGCGCCGTGGATCACGATCGCGCGGTCGCGGGCGCGGTCGTTGATGCCCTTCTCGAGGCCGTCGAGCCGCAGCGAATAGCCATGACGACCGACGTAGGTCTCGGCCGTCCGGAACAGCCCGAGACTCGATTGATGCGAGCCGGCGACGTTCGAGAAACGCGTCGACGCCGCTTCGCCGCTGCCGCGGCCATGCGTCACGAGCTCGTGGAAGCGAACCTCGCCACGCGCGAGATCGAGGACCCAGAGGCGGCGCAGGGCCGAGGGGCGGCTGTAGTCGATGAGCGTCAGCGTCGAGCCCTCGACGAGGCCGCGCGAGCGCGCGCATTCGAAGGCGCGCAGCGCATGGCGCAGGGGCCGCGCCGGCACTCCCGAAGCGAGCAGCCGCTCGGCATTCGAGGGGGAGACGGCAGCGAAGCGCATGCCGATCTCGTTCGCCGCATGCGCGGGCGCGCCGCCGAAAACGGCGATGAAGAAGACGGTGAACACGAAGACGATCGCGTTTGCGATGCATGTACGGGACGTCACGATCGCCGTCCTCCCGGCGTGGTCTTCGCATGCTAGTGCGCAGTTCGTGCGGCGACAGCATCGAGGCACGAGAATTTTTTCGAACACGGAAGAATCGATGGGCAGGAACGTTCCGCGTGTGAGGACCAACACGGTCTGGCGCGGAAGCCGGGACTCTTCGACACTCCCCTTCGTCCCGATCGATCCTTCTTCCCACAGCGCGCGATCGACGCAGGAAGCCCCCGCCCGAACGATGAAGATCCACGGCACGCGTACCCAGGGCAGCCCGCGCCGCCTCGCCCTCTTCCTCGAGGAGAAGGGGCTCGCGATTCCCTTCGTCCCCGTCGATCTGCGCGCCGGCGAACATCGGACGCCCGCCTTCCTCGCGAAGAACCCCCTCGGCCTCGTCCCCGTTCTCGAACTCGATGACGGCACCTGCCTCGCCGAGACGACGACGATCGCGCGCTACCTCGAAGACCTGTTCCCCGAACCGCCCTTCCTCGGCCGCGATCCGCTCGAACGCGCACGGCTCGACATGTGGGCCCGCCACGTCGAGTTCGGCTTCTACACCGCCGTCCGCGCCTGGTTCCGCCACGGCTCGCCCCTCGCGCGTGCCCTCGAGCCCGAGCAGATCCCGGCCTGGGCGGCACTCGCGCGACGGCAAGCGGAAGACGCATTGCGCGTCCTCGACGCCCAGCTCGCCCGGGAAGCTTTCGTCGCCGGCCCCCGCTTCAGCTGGGCCGACATCACCCTCGTCACGAGCCTCGAGGGCACGGCCGCCGCGGGCTTCGCAATCCCCGACGATTGCGCGAACGTCCAGCGCTGGTTCGCCTCGACGAGCGAGCGCCCGAGCGTCGTCGCGACGCGGCCCCTCTGAGAGGCGCATCGCGGCCGGGCGATCGGAGCGCGCTGCGGCGCTAACGTCGGATGCGCACCACAAGTCGCCGCGCGCGATCGCCCCGACCAGAGAATGCGAGGTTGCACATGCTCGACGAAAAGGCCTGGGCCGCGTACTGCCGCCGGACCGAGAACGCCGCCCGCCTCGTCCTGGCCGCCGCCCCCGACGATCCCTTCGACCGCGCCGAGGGCCTTCGCTACGTCGGCCGGATCGCGCAGCACGGCCTCCAATCCTTCATCGAGGAGAGCGATCCGACCTGCCCGGTCGTGACCCACAGCCTGCCGAAGCTCGGCGGCGACAACCCCGACTACGTCTACTCCGTCGCCGCGCTCTCGGGCGAGTACGAGTACCGCCTGCGCGGGCGCCTCGGCGACTCGGCCTACCTCGGCATCGGGACCTACCACGGCGGGGTCGGCACCGCCGAGGGCCTCCAGATCTCGGGCTATCTCGCCGGGAAGGACATCGCGATCGACTCGGACGGGCGCTTCGAGCTCACGCTCGCCTGCGAAGCGCGCCCGGGCGACTGGCTGCCCATGAGGCGCGAGACCTCGCAGCTGATGATCCGCGAGCTGCTGCTCGATCGCCGCAATCAGCGCTCGGCCGAGTTCACGATCGAGCGCACGACCGGCGGCGCCGCCTCTCGCCCGCTCGATCCGGCCCACTACGCCGCACAGCTCGCCCGCGCCGGCGACTACGTCGAAGGCGCGATCGCCCAGTTCCTCGAATGGACGAAGGATTTCGCCTCGCGGCCGAACCGGATCGACCGCCTCGACGAGCGGCTCGCCTCGGGTGCCCGCGGCGATCCGCAGACCCACTACTACAGCGGCTACTACGCGATCGCGCCGGACGAGGCCCTGATCGCCGAGCTGACGCCGCCGCCCTGCGAGTACTGGAACCTCCAGCTCTGCAACCACTGGCTCGAGTCCCTCGACTACCGCCGCCATGGCGTGAGCGTCAATCATGCGAGCGCCGTGGCGAACGCGGACGGGCAGGTCCGCATCGTGATCGCCGGGAGCGATCCGGGCGTTCCGAACTGGCTCGACACGGCGGGGCATCGGCGCGGCTGCATCATCCTGCGCCAGGTCGGGACGAAGAATCCGGACGATCCGCGCTGCCGGGTCGTGAAGCTCGCGGACCTCGCGCGCCCGGCCTGATCGGATGCGCGATCGGCGCGCCGCGTTCCGGGGCGCGCCGTCCGCGTCGTCCGCGTCGCGCACGCGGCTGCGTGGCGATTCAGCCGAGGCATTGCACGAGGCGCGGGACGCCTCGTCGGCCGGATCGCCTCAGCGCGACTTCTCGAGGAAGAAGCGCGCGAGCTCGAAGCGGTCGTTGCCCCAGAACATCTGATCGCCGACGAAGACGGTCGGCACGCCGAAGACGCCGCGCGCGATCGCCTCCTGCGTCTCCCGATCCAGGCGCGCCGCGAACTCCGGCGACTCGGCCCGGGCGATCGCCGCATCGGCGTCGAGCCCCGCACCGACGAGCAGCCCGCGCACGACCTCGCGCTCCGACAGATCCCGCGCCTCGGCCCAGCGCGCGCGATAGGCAGGGTAATGGAACTCGCGCAAGCGGCCTGCGTCCTTCGCGACGAGCGCCGCCTGCAGCGCGAGGCGCGTCGAGCGCTGGATCAGATGGCGCGGGCTCGTATCGAGATCGGCGCCGGTCAGCTCGGACCAGGCCTGGATGTCGGCCGCGAACCAGCGGCTCTTGCGCTCGCCGGGCGTCGGCGCCTGCCCGGCCGCCGCTTCGCGCGCCGTCGCGAGATGGATCGGCCGGAAGTCGACCTGGGCGCCGAGATCCGCGAAGTAGGCCTCGACACGGCAGCTGCCCATGTAGGCCCAGGGACAGGCGTAATCGAAGTAGAAGGGCATCTGCATGGCGGTCGAGCCTCCTCTCGTGGTGTCCGTCCTCGAGGAATCTTCCCCGAGTTCCGGCGTCAAAGCGCGTGGGAGAGCGGGACGTCTCCGATCTGCTGATCGCGGCGGAGCGCTTCGATCTCCGTCTCGGAAAGCCCGAGCAGGCGAGCGTAGACGAAATCGTCGTGCTCTCCGAGCCGAGGCGGAGGCAACCGGATGCCGAGGCGTTCGCCGTCGAGGATCCAGGGCGAGGTCGGGAGCGGGAAGGTGCCGTAGCCCGGGAGCTCGGTCGGCTGGTGGAACCCGCGCGCCTGCCAATGGGGATCACGTGCATGATCGGCGGCGTCGTGCACCGCCGCGGCGGGGATGCCGCGGCCCTGCAAGGCCTGCATCAACGCGATCGGATCCTGGCCCCGCGTCCAGGCGGCGAGATGCGCGTCGAGCTCCGCCCGATGCCGTCGCCGTCCGGCCAGCGCCTCGAAGCGGGACTCGCGACTCCAGGCCGGTCGCCCCATCGCCTCCCGCAGCGCCTCCCATTGCGCATCGGTCGCGACGCTGAGCGCGAGCCAGCGATCTTCACCGGCGCAGGCATAGACGCCATGGGGAGCCATCCGCGGATGATCGTTGCCGGCGGCGGTCCGGATCCGACCGGTCAGCGCGTATTCCATCAGCGCTTCGGGGATGTGGTGTAGCGAGGCCTCGACGCCGGAGACCTCGACCTGCTGCCCTTCGCCCGTGCGATCGCGCTGCGCGAGGGCGGCGAGGATCGCGACGGCGTTGGTCATGCCGGTGACGACGTCGGTATGCGTGCTGTAGTTGACCGTGTCGGGGGCCTCGTCGGGGTAATGGCGCAAGGCGCCGTAGCCGGCGATGCCGTCCATCGCTCCGCCCATCGTCACTCGCGTCGCATAAGGCCCCGTCAATCCGAATCCCGAGCAGGAGAGCATGACGAGCCCGGGTCGGATCTGCTTCAGCACGTCCCACCCGATCCCCATCTTCTCCGGCACGCCGGTCACCATGTTGGTCACGACGACGTCCGCGACCGCGACGAGCCGCTTGAACAGCGCGATGCCCTCCGGCCGCGAGAGATCGAGCGTCATGCCGAGCTTGTTCCGGTTCGCCTGAACGAAGCCCGAGTTGACGTCCCAGGGCCGCGCCCCCGGCTCGCGCCGCGGATAGAAGCCCGCCAGCGAGGGCGGAACGTCGACCGGCCCGCGCGCATGATCGAAGCGCTGCACGGCCTCGACCTTGATGACCTCGGCGCCGAGATCGCCGAGCCACATCCCGGTCATCGGCCCCGCCCAGCCCTCGGCGAGCTCGAGTACGCGGAGGCCCGCGAGCGGCAGCGGTTTCTGCGAAGACGCTCCGGTCACGGGCCGATCCATCGCTCCGGCCGCAGCCGACGTCGCCGCCCCGATCGCCCTCGGCACCGGGGCCCCCGATCGGCTTCGCGCATCGCCCCGCTCGAGCCTCTCGAGCTCCGCGAGGATCTCGTCGCGATGCTGTCCGAGCAGCGGTGCCGGGCTACAGGGGGAAAAACGCGCACCGTGGAGGCGGAAGGGCTTCGTCGGCTGACGGACGGGACCGGCCACCGGATGCGCGAGCGTCTCGAAGATCCCGCGTGCTTCGAAATGCGGATCGACGTGCATGTCCGCCGCCGAGTAGACCGGCGCGAGCGGAAACCGCGCGGCCGCCGCGGCGTCGAAGATCTCGCGGCGCGAGTGCCGCATCAGCCATTCGCCCCACACGACGTCGAAGGCCGCCTTGTTCTGCGCGATCGCCGCGGCGTTCGCGAAGCGCGGATCGTTCGACAGCTCCGGCATCCCCATCATGCGAAAGACCCGGGGCCACCAGGAATCGCCGCGCCCGATCCCCTGAACGGCGACGTAGCCGTCCTTGCACGCATAGCCCCCCATCAAGAACTGCGCGCGCAGCGGATCACCGATGCGCCGCGGAATCTCGCCGTTGTAGAAGTACGGCAGCGGCTGCCGTTCGCCGCCCGCCAGGAAAGCCTCGGCGATCGAGGTCGCGATGCGATGGCCGCGCCCGTCCCGCCGCGCTGCGAGGACCGCCGCGAGGGCGGCCGCGGCGAGGGCGAGGCCCGCATAGCCGAGCGTCGCGTTTTCGGTCGACGCCAGCGGCTCGCGGCCCGGAAGGCCGTTCGGATACATCGGTCCGGCCAGCGCGAACGCGACGAGCTCGGTCAGCTCCCAATCGCGATAGGGACCGCTCTCTCCGAAGTTCGACAACGAAGCGAGCGAGACCCGGGGATTCCAGGCCGCGAGCGTCTCGAAGCCGAGACCGAGCCGATCGAGGGTGCCGGGTCGGTAGCTCTCGACGACGAGATCCGCGCGTTCGACGAGGCGGCGGAAGATCTCGCGGTCTGCCTCGCGCTCGAAGTCGAGCACGATGCCGCGCCGATTCGTGTTGAGATAGAGAAAGAGACCGCTCTGCTCCGGATCGACCTCGTCTCCCGGGAAGGGCCCTGCCCGCCGCATCGAATCGCCGCCGGGCTTTTCGATCTTGACGACGTCGGCCCCCTGGTCGGCGAGCTGCTTGACGCCGAAGGGCCCCGCGAATCCCTGGGTCAGATCGAGTACGCGAAGCCCCGCGAGCGCATCCTGCATCCCGTCGATCTCCCTCAGCCCAGCGCGCCGAAGAACGCGACGATCTCGTGCGCGAGCCGCGCCGGATTCTCGAGGCCGGGAAAATGCCCGCCATCGTCGATGATCTCCCAACGGACGACGTCGTAATGCGGCTCGGCAAGGGCCCTCGGAACGCGGTTCGCCTCCTTGAAGGCCGCGACGCCGAGCGGAACGCGGATCCGCGGCGGCTGCGGGATCTGGTTGCCGCGAGAGAAGGTCTCGTAATACATCCGCAGCGAGGGACCGATCGAGCGGGTGACCCAGTAGATCATGATCGTCGTCAGCAGCTGGTCCTTCGAATAACGCCGCGAGAGCTCGCGCCGGCCCTGCTCGTCCTCGATGTCGCTCCAGCGCCACCATTTTTCGAGGATCCAGGCGGCGAGGCCGACCGGCGAATCCGTCAGCGCGAAGGCGGGGGTCTGCGGCTTGGTGCGCTGGAGATGGACGTAGCCCCACTCGCGGTCGCGGTAGTCGAGGACGCCCTGCCACCATTCGCGCTCGGCGGGCGAGAGCTGCGCGGGATCGACCGGGGGCGCGAGCATGTTGACGTGCAGACCGATCAACTTCTCGGGATGGCGCGCGCCGAGCGCCGTCGTCACGGCCGAGCCCCAGTCGCCGCCGTGGGCGCCGAACCGCTCGTAGCCGAGCGCCTCCATCAGCTGGACCCAGAGATCCGCGACCTGCCCCGCCCCGAAGCCGCGGCGGGTCGGCGGGCTCGAGAAGCCATAGCCCGGCAGCGAGGGCACGACGACGTCGAAGCCCGCGCGCGTGAGCGGCTCGACGACGGCGGTCAGCTCGTAGAACGTGCTCGGCCAGCCATGCGTCAGGACGAGGGGCATGATCGGCTGCGCGCGATCCTGGGCGCGCGCCCAGATGCAGTGAACCGAAGCGTCGCCCAGCTGGACGCGATACTGCGGGAAGCGGTTCAGCTCGGCTTCGCGCGCACGCCAATCGAATCCGCTGCGCCACCACGCGACGAGATCGCGCAGCGTCGCGATGTCGGTCCCGTAATCCCAGCCGGCATCGTCCAGGGTCTGCGGCCAGATCGTCGCATCGAGGCGGCGTGCGAGATCTTCGAGCACGGCATCGGGAACGGCGATCTGGAAGGGCTCGATGCTCATCTCGGGCTTCGACCTCGCGCTTCGGATCGATCGGCGAGATCGATCGCGGCCCAGTCTACCCCGGGCGCCGCGTCCCGGGCGGCTCTATGCTGCTCGATCTCGACACCTCGCGCAGACGGGCGAACGGCCGGGGCCGACGGCCGGCGAGCGTGTACGGACATCGCAGGAGGCGCCATGACCGCGAACGCATCGAAGCAGACGGTGGGCGCGCCCGCCGAGGTCCGGGTGGGCACCGTGCTCGTCAGCCTTCTCGATCCCGACCGCGGGCAGGAGGTCGCCTTCCACCGCTGGTACGAGCGGGATCATTTCTTCTCGGGCTGCATGGTGGGCCCGCATTTCTTCTCCGGCCGGCGCTATGTCGCGACGCGCGCCCAGAAGGACGTCCGGCTGCCGGAGCGGGACGGCCTGCTTCCCGACGTCCGCGCCGGGTCGTACCTCGCGCTCTACTGGATCCTCGGCGGCCATCACGACGAGGCCCAGGCCTGGGCCACCGAGCGCGTCCACGCGCTCCACGCGAACGACCGCATGTTCGCGATGCGCAAGCCCGTCCACGCCGGGTTCTACGCCGCGCGCTTCGCGGTCGGTCGCGACCCGGACGGCGTTCCGATCGAGCTGGCCCTCGAGCATCCCTATGCCGGTGTCGGTCTGACCTTCCTCGAAGCGAGCGAATCCGCGGGCCGCGATGCGCTCGCCGCCGCGCTCGAGGGCGGGCTGCTGCAGGGCGCGCTCGGCGCCGAAGGCCCGTCGCTCTGCCTCGTGACCGAGCCGCTCCCGATCGGCGACGACATGCCCGCCTATGTCGAGCGCCCGAAGAATCTCTCGCGCCGGCTGCTCGTCTTCAGCTTCCACCCCGAGGACGCGACGAAGCAGCTCCCGGCCTTCGCGACGCGCCTTTCAGAGCGCGTCGCGGCGGCGGGGCTCGGCCGCCTATTGTTCTCGGCCCCCTTCATCCCGACGATTCCGGGCACGGATCGTTATGCGGACCAGCTCTGGTAGGCGGAAGATCCGTCAAGGCGGGCGCGGCGGGGACCGATGGAAGCGCCATGATCCGAGCCTCCCGACGAGACCTCGGCCGATTGCGCGCCCCGCAGCTGGCGCGCGATCGATGCTCGGGGGCGTACGCAGCCCGACCCTCGACCGCACGCCTCGCACCTTCCTTGCTCCTCGCCCTCGCCTCGCTCGTCGCCCCCCTCGCAGTTTTGGGGTTTCTTTCGCCGGCCCTCCCCGCCGCGGCCGCCGAACGCGCGTCCACGCAGACGGGTGATTGGACCTGCCGGGAGAAGATCTGCCAGCGAGCCTCGAGGCGCGGGGCCTATCTGACGCTCGAGCTCCAGAGCCGGCGCGCGGCCCCTTGTTGGGTCGTGTTCGAGCCGCATGCGCTCACGAACGTGAAGGCCCTGCAGGCGACGCCCTTCATCGTGCGGCTCGAGCCCGGGCAGACGCGAACCGCCGGCCTGCTCGCGATCGAGGACGCCGCGATGCCGCATCGCTACCAGACGAAATGGCGCGCCCTGCCCGGCAATCCGCATGCGGTCCACGACGATCGCTGGCATTACCGCATGCCCTTCGGCGGCAGCCAGCCGATCCCCATCAGCCAGGGCTACAACGGCCGCTTCAGCCATCGAGGCGCGAGCGCCTATGCGCTCGACTTCCCAATGTCCTGGGGGACGCCGATCCTCGCCGCGCGCGGCGGGACGATCGTCGAGGTCGTGAACGACAAGGTCGCGAGCGGAATCCGGACGGGCGAGAGCGAGGGCGACAACCGCGTCGTGATCGAGCATCTCGACGGGACCTTCGCGATCTACGCGCATCTGCGTCATGGCGGCCCGGCCCGCGTCGGCCAGCGCGTCCAGTCCGGCGAGCTGATCGGCCTCTCGGGCGACACCGGCTTCTCGACGGGACCGCATCTGCACTTCGAGGTCTACAAGATCGGGATGGACGGCCGCCGCCAGTCGATCCCCGTGAAGTTCTGGAACGGAACGAAGGCCGGCTTCACCGCCCTCGCCGGCCTCCAGTACAAGCCGGGCTGTCCGCGCGACGGCGGCGAGATGTGCCTGCCGGGCGAGCTCGCGAGCGAGCCGGGCCTCTCGTCGGCCGGCCCCGCCCGGGCGCTGCCGGCGGCGCCGTCCTCCTCGGGTTCAGGCGGCGCGAATCCAGGCACAGGCGACGCGCAGCTCCGGCGACGCGAGGACGGCGCCTGCGTCTGCCCGAACGGCGCGACGCTCCACGTCGACCTGCCCTGCAATCTGGTCTGCGGGCGCTGATCGCGCTTCAGCCGTCCTCGCCGGATTCCGGATCTTCGGCGGCCGGTGTCCTGCCGGGGGCGCGCTCCTGCTCGTACTGTCGGCGATCCTTCCGCCACGCTTCGTAGTCGAAGCGCTTCGCGCCCGTGTCGTCGAGGCTCGCCGGACGATCCGCTTCATCGCCGTCCTCTTCGGAATAGCGGGGATTGCGCCCGTCGTCGCGGGCGTTCGGCGCCGCGTCCTCATCGTCCTCGTCGTCATCCGGGGCGTAGGCGCCCTTGCCCCCGAACGGCCCGTCGTCGGCGTAGACCCCGAGGCCTTCGACCCGATCCATGTCGATCTTTTCCTCGGCGACCTCGTCGAGCCAGAAAGCGGGCACGCCGGCTTCCCGCGCTTCGTCGTAGATCGTCGCGATCTGGCCCCGGACGAGCTCGAGCTCGGCCTTCGCGTCGTCGGCGTTGGTACGATGGAAATGCCGGACACCGCTGCGGCGATAGGTGCGGCGATTCGAGTCGGCGTACTCCTTGGTCGCGAGCAGGACGGTCTGCGCGAGCCGCGCCTCTTCCATGCGGAGCTTGCGGAAGCGGCCCTGCCAATAGCTCCGGAGCGCGGCTTCGTCCGAGGCCTGATCGGCGGCCGCTTCGGGCGTGCCGACGAACATGGCCGTGCCGAGCGTACAGGCCAGGGCCAGCAGACAAGTCACGACGAGCCGGCGCGTCCATCCCGTCCGCGCGCTGATGATCGTTCGCGTCATGGCGATCCTCCTCTCCCCGGCCCGTTCAGAGCCGGAATCGACCGATCTCGTCTTCGAGGCCCTTCGCCAGGGCCGAGAGATCGGTGACCGTTGTACTCGTCTGCTCCGCGCGATGGGTCGTCTGGAGCGTGACCTCGCGGAAGACCTGGAGCGCTTCCTGGATCTGGTCTGCGCGCTGGCTCTGGTCTCGGGTCGCGACGGAGATGTCGGTGATCTTCGCCGCCACCGTCTCGACCGAACGCGTGATCATGCTCGACTCGTTTCGCTGCTCGCGCGCGGCATTCTTGACCTCGAGGCCGAGATGCCGCATCTGCTCGACGCCGCGCGTGATCTCGGCGCTCGCGGTGTCCTGCTCGTGGGTTCCCCGCTTGAGTTGGAGCGCGATCTCCTTGACGTGTTTCATCGCGACGCCGACTTGCCCGATGTCTGCGGTCTGATTGCGCGTCGCCTCGACGATCTCGTTGGC
>CAUJGH010000003.1 GCA_963169575.1 Myxococcota bacterium
CGGACGGCGCCTTTTCGGAGGGCGCCTCCGAACCGCCGAGGGTCGCGAAGTTGTAGCCCTGCTTCGTCTCGACGATATGGATCGTCGGGCCGACGAGCCGGACGCCGCGCACCTCGATTCGTCGCTGCAGCGCCGGCCAGAGCGCGACCTCGATGAACGCGGATTCGAGCTGGAGGAAGTCCGTCTTGCCGAAGGCCGGGTCCTCGGCGACGGAGAGGCCGTCGATCCGGATCGCGAGGCCGCTCGAGAAGGCGATCGAGGCCTTCTCGAACGCGACCTTGCGGCCGGCCGCATCGCTCGCGAGTCCCGCGATCCGGTCCCGGTTCTGCTCGAGGAGCGCATCCAGGTTCATGAAGGCGAATACGCCCAGCGCGACGAGGGCGAGCGCCGCCAGCACGGCCCCGATCAAGAGCTTCTTCGCCAGTGCTCCGGCCATTGCTCCGGCCATCGCTCCTCCCCCTCCGGAAGAGCGCCCCGTCAGCGCGTCTTCTGGATCACGTCTTCTGAATCACATTGTCCGCGAACCAGCGGATCATGCCGATCTTTTCCTCGAGCGTCTGCGTATCCGTCTTCCCTTCGTAGGGATTGCGGAAGGCGACGATCGCCTCGCCGATGCCGAGATCCTCGAGCTTCTTGACCCCGTCGACGCTGAACGCCTCGGCGCTCATGGATTGATACTCGAAGGGCACCTTCTCGCGCCCGTATTCCTTGCGGTACTTCTCGATCTCCGCGACGGATGCTGCGAGGGACTCGATCGTTCCCCCCGCATGAATGAAGCCGTCGGCGACGCGCGCGGCCCGCTGCAGGGCCGCCTTCGCGTGACCGCCGATCAGGATCGGCACGGGCTTCGACGGAGCCGGGCAGAGCTTGATCGAGTCGAGCTGGAAGATCTCGCCCTGATACGAGAAGTATTCGCCCGTCATCAGACCCTTCAAAATGTCGATCATCTCGTCCATCCGCTTGCCGCGCTTCTCCCAGGGAATCTGGCAGGCGGCGAAATCGTCCGGCCAGGGGCTGATGCCGACGCCGAAGACGAAGCGGTTCTGGGTCAGCACCGCGACGGAAGAGAGCGACTTCGCGACGACGACCGGCTGCCGGATCGCGAGCTTCATGACCGACGTGCTGAAGCGCAGCTTCGTCGTCACGGCACCCATCGCCGGCACGACCGAGAAGGGCTCGAGGAAGGGCACGCCGTCGAGGAATTCGCGGTCGCCTGTGCCGTTGTAGGGGTATTTGCTGTCGGAGATCTCGGGGTAGCAGATCGAATCGGGCAGCGTGAAGGTGTCGAAACCGGCTTCCTCGACCGCGATCGCGAGCGGGAGGTAGAACTCGGGGTTGCACATCGTGGCGTGATAGGCGAATCGCATCGGGGGCTCCTTCGGGGTCGGGCGTTCGCGCGGGAATCTAGGTTCCGGATCCGGTGGGCGGAAGGCCGAGGACCCGGGAAACCCCATCCCGGCGCAAACAGGCGCACGGGCGGGCGCGGGCGGCAGACGGGTCAGCGGGATCTGGCCTTTTCCGGTCCGGCCGCGGCGCGGGGCTCAGCCGAGGGATCGGAGCAGCACCCGGCGCCGCGCAGCGGTCTCTCGCATGGCCTCGTAGAGCCGCCATTGGCCTTCGGCGCGGGCGGCGTTGTGGGCGCCCCGGGTCGGGTACTGCTCGGCGTCCCAGCCGAAATAGTGCTCTTCGAGGGCATCCGTGACGAACCGCGCGCAGAGCTCGAGGGCGATCCGCTCGGGCGCCGACTCGAGCGACTCGCGCTCGGCGGCCTCGAGCGCCTCCCCGTAGCCCGCCGCGAAACCGTCGCACGCGGCGGCGAAGACCTCGAGGTCGAAACGCGGCTGGCCCGCGTCCTCACCGGCGGCGTTGCACCACGAACGCCAGAGATCGCCGAGCTCCATCCAGAGCGTGCCGCGCATCAGCGTGTCGAAATCGACGAGGGCGTGCGCGCGATCGCGGCCGGCGCCGCTCGCGCTCTCGAAGAGGATGTTGGAGAGCTTGAGATCCCCATGGATCACCCGCTCGCGGACCGGCGCCGGCGCGCCGAGGGATTCGAAGGCGTCGAAGATCCGGCGCGCGAGCTGGGACATCGGCGCATGCAGGGGGTGATCCCGATGGCGCACGAGCGCGCCCCGCAATGCCTCGAGATAGAGAGGGGTATCGCGATAGGGGATGCCCATCGGTGCGAGCGGCACGTCGAAATCGAGCAGCACCGCATGAAAGCGGCCGACGAGTCCGGCCGCCGAGCGGGCCTGCGCGGCGCTCGTCAGCTGCTCGAACGAGGCGCCGCCGAGATGCTCCATCAATCGCCAGCGTCCGAGCGGGCCGAGCGCCGCCGAGAGCTCGCCCTGCGCCGTCGGGATCAAGCGGGCGGCACGGACGCCGCGGGCGACGAGATGTCGGGTCACCGCCTCGATGTTCGCATGGATCTCGGGGGCGAAGACGTCGGCGACACGCTGCAGGACGTACTCGACATCGCCCGCGCGAACGTGAAAGCTCTGGTGGAGCAGGCCGCCCGCGAGCGGGCGCAGCCGAATCGCCCCCGCGAGCTCGGAGAAGGCCGCCCGGACGGGGCCGGGAAGGATCTGCGTGTCGGCTCCGTCGAGCCAGTCGAGATCGCGAGCCTGCGAGACCGTCAATGGCGCCCTTCCCTGTTCGGCGTTCGCGCAGCGCGGAGTCTACTGATGGATCGATTCCGCTTCGAGCGTCGCCGGACCTGGAACGACGAGCCGCTGCTGCCCGGCGAATTCGGATCGATCGAGCTTCGACTCGGCGACGCGATCGAGGTCGAGCTCGAAGCCGCGCGGCATGGCGATCCGCCGCCGCCCGGACCGCCCGGACGCTGCGACGGTCTCTGGAATCACGAGGTCCTCGAGCTCTTCCTGCTCGGCCGCGACGAGCAATACCTCGAGCTCGAGTTCGGTCCGAACGGGCATTACCTGGCGCTGCAGCTGGCGGGACGAAGGCGCGTCGTCGCGAGCGACCTCGTCGCCGAATACGCCGTCGGCGGCGACGCGGAGCGCTGGTCGGGTCGCGCTCGTCTGGAGCGCGCGGCACTGCCGCCCGAGCTCGTCGCCGCCAACGCGTACGGCATCCATGGCTTCGGCGCAGCGCGGCGCTACCTCGCCTGGGTCCCCGTCCCCGCCGAGGCGCCGGACTTCCATCGCCTCGAACGCTTCGCGCCGCTCGCGCAGGCGCGCATCGATCAACGCGGTCGGGTCTTCAAGACCGGATAGAGATCTTCCTCGGGATCGACCCGGGAGCCGCTGCGAATGCCGAGCCGACCGAGCTCGACGCGCTCGCCCGGCCCCGCCGCCGGAAGGGTCCCCGCCGCCGCACCGTTCATCCCCTGGCCCGCCGCGCTCTCGCAGGTCGACTGCGCCGCACACCAGGCCTCGGGATCGGCCAGCACCTGCCGCCACGGCGCCTCCGGACTGGACACGAGCCAGTCGAGCTGGTTCTTGTCGACCGGCTTCGAGAAGAGATAGCCCTGCATCAGGCTGCAGCCGAGGTCGAGCAGCGCGCGCATCTCGTCCGGGGTCTCGACGCCCTCCGCGAGGACGTCGAGGCCGAGGCCGCGCGCCATGTGGATGATCGCGGCGAGGATGACCCGGTCGGGATCCGTCTGCGCGGCCCCGCGCACGAAGGACTGATCAATCTTCAGCATGTCGATGTTCAGGCGCTTCAGCAGCGTGAGGCTCGAATAACCCGTCCCGAAATCGTCGATCGCGACGCGGATGCCGAGGGCCCGCAGCTCGCCGATCGTCCGGATCGCGGCGTCGCTCGTCGCGAGCGACTCGGTCAGCTCGAGCTCGAGCCGGGAAGCGGGCAGGCCGACCTCGTAGAGGATCTTCTTCACGCGCTTCGGAAAATCGGGATGGTCGAGCTGTCGGCCCGAGAGGTTCACCGCGACCCGCGCCTGGCTCTGCGCCGCCCAGCCGACCGCCGCCTCGCAGGCGGTGCGGAGTACCCATTCGCCGAGCTGGACCATCACGCCGGCGTCCTCGGCGACCCCGATGAAGTTCGCGGGCGACACGATGCCGCGCGTCGGATGATGCCAGCGCACGAGCGTCTCGACGCCGACGATCTCCTCGGTCGCGGTACATACCTGCGGCTGGAACATCAGCTGGAGCTGCCCGCTGTGGACTGCCTCGCGCAGGCCCGAGACGAGCTCGAAGCGCTCGACCGACTTCTCGTTCATCTCGTCGCTGAAGAGGTAGACGCGATTCTTGCCCGAGCCCTTCGCCTGGTACATCGCCGTGTCGGCGTTCTGGATCAGCTGCTCGGCCTGCTCGCCGTGGCTCGGGAAGATCGAGATGCCGATGCTCGCGCTGATCCAGCATTCGTGGCCGTCGAGGTGGTAGGGCTTCTCGATCTCCTTGCGGATCGACTCGGCGACCTTCTGGATCGTGTCCTCGTGCTCGACGTCCTGGATCGCCGCGAGGAACTCGTCGCCGCCGATGCGCGCGATGAGATCGCATTTTCGGATGGCCTTGCGCAGACGCCGGGCGACGTCGGTCAGCAGCTCGTCGCCGACGCCGTGGCCGAGGTTGTCGTTGATCGCCTTGAATCCGTCGAGATCGAAGAAGAGCACGGCGAGCTTCGTCTGCCGCCGCTTCGCCGCATGCAGCATCGGGCCGAGCTGCTGCATGAACGAATAGCGGTTCGGGAGCTCGGTCAGCGTGTCGTGGGTCGCGAGGAATCGCTGGCGCTGCTTCGCCTCGGTCAGATCCTGGAGGATCCTGTGGCGCTCGATCGCATGCACGATGGTGCGCGAGATCAGCTCGGGCGTGACCTCGCCGCGGGAGAGACAGTCCTGGGCGCCGGCGCGCGCCGCCTTCAGGACGGTCGCCTCGTCGCGCTGATAGGTCAGGACGACGACCGGGATGCTGCGCGTCGCGGCGCTGGCGCGCATCAGCGAGTCGAGGCCGGGGCCTTCGTGGACCGAGAGATCGAGGAGCATCGCGTCGAAGGGCGTCTCCTGCAGGCGCAG
>CAUJGH010000004.1 GCA_963169575.1 Myxococcota bacterium
AGGACCGCGCCGGCGAATCCGGCCACGGGAAACAACAAGAGCAGGAGCACGAGAGCGGTCGACGGCGGAAAGGTGCGGAAGCGAGGAGAGTATCCTGCCAGCATGAGGGTCCTCCGCAGAACCGTGATCGGTCCTGCCGCATGGCGTCCTGCTGCCAGTCTATTGGATGGAGCCTCGCAGCGGGAATCAAAAAGACGGACCCTGCGACACTTTCTTCCATAGACACTTTCGCATGATCGCCTCCCGTACGATCGTGATTCGACGAGCGACCTCCCGGCACACCATCCGATGGGGAATCGACGATGCGTCAGCCGGGAGCCAAGGGTCGACAGGGGAATGAGATGAGCCGGACGAAGACGATCCTGATGTACCTGATGGCGTTCAACTACTGCGGCGCGGGCTTCATGCATCTGCTGAATCCCGGCTTCTTCCTGCCGCTGATCCCGCCCGGACTCCCGTCGCCCGAATGGCTGAACCTGCTCTCGGGCCTCGCCGAGATCGTGCTCGGCGTCTATCTGCTCGAGCCGCGGACCCGCGTCTTCGCCGCCTGGGGGATCATCGCGCTCTTGATCGCGGTCTTCCCCGCCAACGTCTACGGCGCGCTCGAGAACGTCGGACCGGAGGGGCCGGGGAGCGGTCCCGGCGCGTTCCACTGGATCCGGCTCCCGTTCCAGGCGCTGCTGCTCGTGTGGGCCTGGTGGTACACGCGCGAGGACGCGATCGCCGCGCGCTGATCTCCCGATCGGATGCGGCGAGGGGGCGCGAAGCGGCTGCGATGCAGTGTGCCGCTCGGGCGCTCGCGCGCGCCCGTTGGCCTGCGCGAGCGCCTCAGCCCTCGACGCGCGGGATGGGATCCCGCGCGAGATCGAAGCTGAGGTGGTCCTTCATGTTGCCGATTTGATCGACGAGGACGAGGCGATCCTCGAACCACCAGCTTCCGTCGACGACGTGGAAACGATCGTGGTAGCGGCCAGCGACGATCGGCTGGAGCGGCACGGCGTCCGTCGCCTGGAAAACGACGAAGTACGAGCGCGCCGAGGCGCGGCGTGCGGCGACGTCGACCTCGATGATCGGGTTGTTCGCGAGATGGCGGGTCCGCAGCGTCCCGTCGGCGTGGACCTTGTTGGTCGCGGCATAGAACTTCCCGATCTGCGAGGCGCCGCGCATGCGTTCGGGGCCCTCGGTGCCGAGGGTGCCATGGGCGAAGAGCTCGCCGAGCGCCTCGAAGCGCGCGAGGTCGACGCATTCGGCATAGCGGAACATCAGGTCCTGGATCGCGAAGCGATCCTCGAGGCGGGCGATGCGTTCGGCGAGGTCGGTCATGGGGCCTCCTGGGGCGACGCGGGGCAGTGCGTCCCGACGAGACTAGATCCGCCGCCCCTTCTCCGCCCAGTAGCGATCGCGGATCGCGCGGCGGGCGAGCTTGCCGGTCTCGGTGCGGGGCAGGGCGGGGTCGAAGTCGACGGCGCGCGGGACCTCGGGGCCCGACAGCTTCTCGCGACAAGCGGCGCGGATCGCGTCCGCCGCCTTCGCCCGCTCCGCTTCGCTCGCATGGGCCGAGGCATCGTCGAGCTGGACGACGGCGCGGACCTCCTCGCCCCATTCGTCGTTGGGGACGCCGACGACACAGCAATCGGCGACGAAGGGCAGGCCGAGGATCACCGACTCGATCTTCGCCGGATAGAGGTTCACGCCGCCCGAGATGATGACGTCGGAGCGCCGATCGCAGAGAAAGAGATAGCCGTCTTCGTCGACGTAGCCGATGTCGCCGAGGCTGAAATAGCCGTCGCCGTGGCGGCTCTCGCGCGTCTTCTCGGGATCGCCCTTGTATTCGAAGGGCGTCGCGTCGAGCTTGAAGCAGACGCGGCCTTCGCTGCGCGGCGGGACGGGCTGGCCCGCGTCGTCGAGGATGCGCAGCTCGAGGCCCGGCCGCGGGCGGCCGACGGAGCCGGGCTTCGCGAGCCATTCGGGCGAGCTGATCTGGACGCCCCCGCCTTCGGTGCCCCCGTAGAACTCGTAGAGGATCGGGCCCCACCAATCGATCATCGCGCGCTTGACCGGGATCGAGACCGGCGCCGAGCCGTGGCAGACGAGCGAGAGCGACGAGAGGTCGTAGCGGCTGCGGACCTCGGCCGGCAGGCGCAGCAGGCGCACGAAATGCGTCGGCACGAGGAAGGTCGAGGTCGCCCGGTAGCGCTCGACTGCGGCGAGAAACGCCTCGGGATCGAATTTCTCCATCAAGACGAGGTCGGCGCCGAGCAGGAGCGCGCCGTCGCAGTAGGCGTTGGGGCCGGAGTGGTAGAGCGGCGACGAGACGAGATGGATGCCGTCGCGTGCGCCTTCGGGCAGGAAGGCCGACATCATCGCGGCGCCGGAGAGGGCGGTGATCGTCGGCGGCGGGCCGGACGGCGTGTTCTGGCGCAGGACGCCCTTGGGCCGCCCCGTCGTGCCCGACGTATAGAGCATGTTCTCGCCGCAGAGCGGCTTTTCGTAGGGGGCGCCGGAGAAGGTCTCGACCTCGGACCAGGGGCGGAAGCCGGGGAGGGCACCCGCTGCGTCGCCTCCGCGGTCGACGACGAAGCGGCGGGCCGGATCGATCGCGCGCGTCGCCTCCCTTGCGAGCTCCGCATGGCGCGCGTCGACGACGACGGCGTCGGCCTCGCAGTTCTCGACGACGTAGGCGACGTCCTCGGCCGTCCAGCGCGTCGAGCAGGGCGTCAGCCGGCGGCCCGACCAGGTCGCCCCGCGATAGGCGGCGATGTACTCGGGCGTATTGGCCATGAGGATCGCGACGGCGCCGCGAGTCGGCACGCCGGCCGCGTCGAGCGCGCGGGCAAAGCGGGCGGCGGAGGCGATCGCATCGGCATTGCGGAGGAAATGGATCGGGACCGGCATCGCGGCCCAGGATAGGCTTCTCTCGGTCGGAACGGTCGGCCCTCCGCGCGCAGGTCGGGGCCCGGAAAGGAGCAGCGGATGTCGCTCGGGATCCAGAAATTCTCCCACGTCGTCATGCAGGTCTCGGATCTCGGCCGCTCGGTCGACTTCTACTGCGGGCTGCTCGGGCTCGAGAAGCTCTTCGAACGCAGCTATTCCGATCCGAGGACGGGCAGGACCCAGCAGGTCGTCGGCTGTCTCGTCGGGGGCACCGTCGTGCTCGAGCTCGGCGCCGATCCGGAGCGCCCGCGCGCCATCGACGGCCGCAGCGCGCCGATCCTCGCGCTCTCGGTCGCCGATATCCGGGAGACCCACCGCCGCCTGCTCGAGGCCGGCGTCACGCCGACCATGCCGCCGACCGAGATGGCCCCGGGCCTCTTCATGATCTTCCTGCGCGACCCGGACGGCCGGACGATCGAGCTGGCGCAGTTCTCCGGCGGCGCGACCTGCAGCGTCGAATACGCCCGCGCCGGGAACGGGGTCGGGAGCGCTCCGGACGCGAAGTCCTCGGGCTAGAAATCCGCGTAGTAGACGCTGACGGCGTCCCCGACGAGATGGCGCGTGAAATGTCCCCAGCCGCCGGCCTCGGCGACGCCGCGCTGATAGGTCTCGTGCTTCGCGCGCGAGGACCAGGATTCGATCAGGGTGAAGAGCGCCGGATCGTCGAGGCCGCGACAGATGCGGACGGACTCGCAGCCGTCGACCTTCGGGAGGTAGCTCTTGACCTCCTCGAGGGTGCGGGCGATCTCGGCGATGGACTCGGGCTTGGCGACGAGGGTGACGAGCAGGGTGATCGACATGGGCAGGGGACTCCGGTGGTGGGCCTCCCACGCTAAGGGGCCCGCGGCGGAATCGGCAACCCGTGTCGGGTTCGGCCCGGCGCTCGGATGCCCCCGCCCGCAGCCGCGCGAGGGTCGTACAGCGACCGCCCTGCGGTCCCTTCGGGCCCCGCCCGCGGCCGCGAGGCAGTCGCGCAAGGCGCTGAATCCTGTGAAGATTTTGCTTGCCCGAGCCCCCGGGAATCGCTAATCACCCGGCCGGGCGCCGGCAGTCCCGCAAGCCGGGAGGGCGCCGGCCCCGGCCCGGAACAGGCCAGGGATTCGAATCGAAAGCGGTACTCGAGCCCGCTGCGTTCGCCGGAACGCGCAGGCCTCGCAGACCCCGCCGTGGTGTGGCCCTGCGCGCGACGCATAGCGCGCGCGAACGACCGAGCTCTCCCTACTCGACAGGATGGAATCGACGATGACGGACCTGATTGCACAACTGACCCAGGTATCGCTGGGCGCGAGCGTTCTCGGCCTCGCGCTCGCGGCCTTCTTCTACTTCCGGGTCAAGGCCCTGCCCGAGGGCACGGATACGATGAACATGATCGGCCGGTACATCCGCGAGGGCGCCATGGCGTTCCTCGTGCGGGAGTACAAGGTCCTCGCGATTTACGCGATCGTCGTCTTCGGCTGCCTCTTCCTGGCGTTCAGCACCGAAGGGACCGGGCTGCTCGCCGGTTCCTGCTTCCTGCTCGGCGCTTTCCTGTCGCTCTTCTCGGGCTTCATCGGCATGAAGGCCGCGACCTATGCCAACGTCCGCACGAGCCAGGCGGCCCGCGAGGGCAGCAAGCCGCGCGCGCTGCTGACGGCCCTCGACGGCGGCGCCGTCATGGGCCTGTGCGTGGCCGCGACGGCGATCCTCGGCCTCGGCGGTCTCTACTACGTCTACGCGAACGACGCGCATCTCGCGACCGTGCTCCATAGCTTCGCCGTCGGCGCCTCGTCGATCGCGCTCTTCGCCCGTATCGGCGGCGGCATCTACACCAAGGCGGCCGACGTCGGCTCCGACATCGCCGGCAAGGTCGTCGAAGGCAGTCCCGAGGACGATCCGCGCAACCCGGGCGGCATCGCCGACAACGTCGGCGACAACGTCGGCGACGTGGCCGGCATGGGCGCCGACATCTATGAATCCCTCGTCGCCGCGATCGTCGCGGCCATGGCCATCGCGTTGACGGCCCGGCCCGAGTACGTGTCCAGCATCTTCACGAACCTGCCCAGCGCATCCGAGGCGAAGTTCCTGGCGGTCACGCTGCCGGTCTTCCTGTCGGGCGTCGGCCTGCTCGTCTCGATCGGCTGCATCTTCATCGCTCGTGCGCTGCGCGGGAACTCGCCGGCCATGGTGCTGCGGGCGGCCCTCGTGATCCCGTCGCTCATCATCTGCGTCGTGGCCTGGATCCTGATGCCGATGCTCGGCGTCAGCCAGTCGGTGACGGGCGCGCTCGCGGCCGGCGCCATCGGCGGCGCGCTGATCGGCCTGATCACCGAGTACTACACCGCCTGGGGGCCGATCGAGCGCGTCGCCGAGGCCTCGAAGACCGGCGCCGGCACGGGCGTCATCTCGGGCCTCGCCGTCGGCATGGAGAGCACGGTCGTCTCGCTGCTCATCATCGCCGTCGTCGGCTTCATCGCCAACGCGGTGATGCCCGAAGGCATGGGCCTCTACGGCATCGCGATGAGCGCCGTCGGCATGCTCGCGGGCACCGCGATCGTGATGACCGTCGACGCCTACGGCCCGATCTCGGACAACGCGGGCGGCATCAGCGAGATGAGCGGCCTCGGCCCGGAGGTCCGCGCGATCACCGACGAGCTCGACGCCGTCGGCAACACGACCGCCGCGATCGGCAAGGGCTTCGCGATCGGCTCGGCGACCCTGACGGTGCTCTCGCTCTTCTCGGCCTTCATCCTCGAGGTCAATCACGTCCGCATCGAGTCGGGCATGGGCGAGCTGATCCTGAAGCTCGACGACGCCCCGATCCTGATCGGTCTGCTGATCGGTGCCTGTCTGCCCTATGCGGTCGGCGCTTCGACGATGATCGCGGTCGGCAAGGCCGCCCAGGCGATCATCCAGGAGATCATCCGCCAGTTCAACGAGATCCCGGGGCTGCGCGAAGGCAAGGCCGAGCCGCAGGGCGCGGTGATCGTCGACATCGCGACGAAGGCGGCGCTCGCGCAGATGGTGCTGCCGGGCTGCGTCGCGATCCTCGCGCCGGTCGGGGTCGGATTCGTGCTCGGGCCGGCGGCGCTCGCGGGCATGCTCGCCGGTGCGGTGGCCGTCGGCGCTTCGCTCTCGCTCTTCATGGCGAACGCGGGCGGCGCCTGGGACAACGCCAAGAAGTACATCGAAGCCGGCCGCCTCGCGGGCCACAAGAAGGGTTCGGACGCGCACAAGGCGGCCGTCATCGGCGATACCGTCGGCGATCCCTTCAAGGACACGTCGGGCCCCGGCGTCGCGATCCTGATCAAGGTGATGAGCGTCGTCTCGCTGCTCATCGCCCCGTTGATCGCGAAGCTCTAGTCGGCTCGAGGACGCGTCGTGTGCCCGGGGCCTTCGCCCCGGGCCTGCGCCGGAGGATGCGATGGACCTGAACGGAACCTCGGCGATCGTGACCGGCGGCGCTTCGGGCATCGGGCTCGGCTGCGCGAAGCGGCTGGCGGCCGAGGGCGCGCGGGTCGTCGTACTCGACATGAACGAGGCGAAGGGCGTGGCCGTCGCGAAAGAGCTCGGCGGCGCCTTTGCGAAGGCCGACGTCGCCGACGAGGCGCAGGTCCAGGCGGCGGTCGAGGCCGCGACGAAGCTCGGTCCGCTGCGCTCGCTCGTGAACGCCGCGGGCGTCGGCCATGCGATGCGGACCGTCGATCGCGAGGGCAAGCCCTTCGATCTCGCCGCCTTCGAGCGCGTGCTCCGGATCAACCTCGTCGGGACCTTCAACTGCATCCGGCTCGCCGCCTCGGCGATGTCGAAGACGGCACCGATCGATGCCGACGGCGCGCGCGGCGCGATCGTCAACATCGCGTCGGTCGCGGCCTTCGACGGCCAGATCGGGCAGGCCGCCTACTCCGCCTCGAAGGGCGGGGTCGTCGGCCTGACGCTGCCGGTCGCCCGGGACCTCTCGGCGATCGGCGTGCGCGTCAATACGGTCGCCCCCGGTCTCATCGATACGCCGATCTACGGCTCGGGCGAGGGCTCGGAGAAGTTCAAGGCCCATCTCGGGAAGGACGTCCTCTTTCCGAAGCGTCTCGGCGACGCCTCCGAGATCGCGAGCATGGTCTGCGAGCTGATCACGAATCCGTACATGAACGCCGAAGTCATCCGGGTCGACGGCGGCATCCGGATCCCGCCGAAGTAGGCGGGAAGCAGGCGGGAAGCAGGCGAGGTTGCGAATCCGGCGACGGAACCTCCGGAGCGGGCTCGTCGCGGCCGGCTGTTTGTTCGCGGATGCCGGCCCGCCGGCGTCCCGGGCGGACGTCGTGCGATTCGCATCCGCGGCGCTGGTCCTCGTCGTCGGCTCGCTGCTCCACCTCTGGGCGAAGGGCTGCCTCGAGCAGAACCAGCGGCTGGTGACGGCCGGGCCCTATCGCTTCACGCGCAATCCGTTCTACCTCGCGAATGGCCTGATCGATCTCGGGCTCTGCCTGCTGATCGGCCGCGTCTGGATCGCCGTGCCCTATGGGCTGATCTGGTGGCTCGCCTATCGCGAGACGATCGCCGGCGAAGAGACGCGCCTCGCGGCGCTCTTTCCCGAGGCGTTCGCGCGCTATGTCGCGGCCGTTCCGCGCTTGATCCCGGCGGGCCGGGCGCTCCCGCGCGCCGAGGTCGTCGGTCGCTTCCGCCTCGACAATCCCGCGCTGGCGCGGGGGAGCGAATACGCCCGCATTCTGGGCGTGCTGGTCGCGGCGGCGACGATCGTCGCCTGGGATTGGATTCGCGCGCACGGCACGGCGGTGTTCGCGCCCGAGCAGACGGCGCAGCTCGGACTCGTGCTGCTCGTACCGGTCGCATGGGTCGCGAAGCTGGCGCTGGCCGAGGTCTTCCGGCGGCCGGAGACGGCGCTGCTGCCGTTCTCGGCGGAGCCGGGTCGCCGGCGGCTCTTCTTGTTCGCACTCGTCCTCGCGGTCTATGCGTTCGCCTCGCTCGCGCGCTCCGCGCTCGAGGCTTCATCGGGTCCGGCGCCCGCCTCCGCGCGCGGGCTCGGTTCGCTCGGCCTCGGGGCCGCCCTCGCAGCGCTCCTCGTGCTCCCGCGTCTGCAGGACTCGCCCGGGCCGCGCGCGATCGCAGGCTCGGCGCTCGCCGCCGGCCTCGCGATCTTCGCCGCGAGCCGCGGTGTGCTCTGGCTCGCCTGCGGTGCGCTCCCTTTTCTCGTGCTCGCGGTCCTCGACGACGTCGCGCTCGCGCGTCTGCGTTCGGGGAGCGGCGAACGGGCTCTCTTCGCCGCCGAGCGCCGCCTCTGGCCGATGTTCCGTCCGATCGCGATCGTTGCGCCGATCGCCGCAGGCATCCTGGCCCTGCTGCGGCGAATCGTCTGAGGGCCGGGATCGGAGGCTTCGATGCGCGTCGCGAGTGCCGTCTTCTGCGCGGTCTTCCTGCTGGCGGTCGCGGTGCAGTGGAACGACCCGGATCCGCTGGTCTGGATGGTCGGCTATGGGCTCGCTGCGGGACTCTCGCTGGCAGCGTTCTTCGGACGCTTCCCGGTCCTGCCCAATGCCCTCGCTGCGATCGCTTTCGCGCTCTGGTTCCTCTCGCTCGCGGGCACGTTGCCCGGCGCGCCCTCCGAGGCGTTCACATCCTTCCGGATGCAGGCCGCCGGCCACGAGGAGCCGCGCGAGGCGGTGGGCCTGCTGCTCTGCGCCGTCTGGACGGCGCTGCTCGCGGTCCATGGCGCGCGCCGGCGTCCGCCGAGCGCGAGTTGACGCTCGCCCGGCGCTGATGGACCCTCGCGCGCGGTCGAGTCGCCATTCGCCTTCCGCCATCCGTCGTCCGATCCGGGGCCCCGATCCCGCGTCGCCCCCAGCCAGGAGAATCCGTCATGCAGGGCAAGAAGATCCTCGTCACCGGCCCGACCGGCCAGGTCGCCGGCCCCGTCGCCTTCACGCTCGCCAAGGAAAACGAAGTCTGGGCCTCGGCGCGCTTCGGCGACGCGAAGAAGAAGGCCGAGTTCGAGGCGGCCGGCATTCAATGCGTCGTCACCGATCTCGAATCCGGCGATTTTTCGAAGCTCCCCCGCGACTTCGACTACGTCCTCAACTTCGCCGTCGCGCGCACGCCCGATTTCGAGACCGACCTGCGGACGAACGGCGAGGGCGTCGGCCTGCTCATGAGCCATGTCCGCAAGGCGAAGGGCTTCCTGCACTGCTCGACGACCGGTGTCTACCAGCCCAACGGCCATACGCCCTTCACCGAGGAGAGCCCCCTCGGCGACAACCACCGCGTCATGATGCCGACCTACAGCATCTCGAAGATCGCCGCCGAGGTCGTCGCGCGTTATGCCGCCCGCGAGTTCGGCCTGCCGACCGTCATCACGCGGCTCAACACGCCCTACGGCAGCAACGGCGGCTGGCCCTATTTCCACCTCCTCATGATCAAGAACGGTACGCCCATTCCGGTGCATACCGACAAGCCCTCGCAGTACACGCTGCTGCATCAGGACGACATCAACCGCACCGTCGCCGGCATCGTGGAATCCGCGACCGTGCCCGCCCGCATCATCAACTGGAGCGGCCAGGAGCACGTCGCGATCGAGGAGTGGTGCGGCTACATCGGCGAGCTGATCGGGATCGCCCCGAAATTCGAGTACACCGACAAGACCCTCGAGAGCGTCATGACCGACAACTCGAAGATGCAGGCGCTCGTCGGCCCGGCGAAGGTGCATTGGAAGGACGGCATCCGGCGCATGGTCGAGGATCGGCATCCGGACTGGATCGTGAAGAAGTAGGCGCGCGGGATGGCGGGCGCCGATCGGCAGGTGGCGATCCTGAGGGCGCGCGCCAAGGCGCAGTTCCCGAGTGTCCTGCTCACGCTCACGAGCATCATCCAGGCCATCGCGCTCGAATCGCTCTGGTCCCGGTTCTCCGCCCTCGCCGAGCCGGAAGGTTTTCTCGCGATCCCGATCGAGGCCTGGTTGCAGGCGATCGCGATGCTGCTCGCGATCATGGTCCTCTGGATCTACTACGCGCAGCTCGTGATGCGCCTCGTCTGGGTTCCCCGGCTGGCGGACTCGCTGATCCCGTTCGCCCTGGGCATCGCGCAATTTCTCGAGATCGACACGCTCGGTCGCGGCGAGATCGCGCTCTGGCTCGCGCCCTTTCCGCTGATCTTCCTCCTCTGCTTCGCGGGCTGGAACTGGACCGTCGCCCATGCGATGGAAGAGCCGGAGAACGCCGATCTGATCGCCGCATTCCTGCCCGAGGACCGCCTGCTCCGCCACGGTCCGATGGCCGGCTCCGTCGCGCTGCTGGTCCTGTTCTCGGCGATCGTCCGCCTCTGGCCCGGAGCATCGACCGCCGCGCTGGTCGCTCTCGACGCGCTGCTGGTCCTCCATCTCTGGCTGCAGGGTCGATATTGGCGGGAATCCGTCTTCCGAGCAGCGGGCCGCGGGCGATCGGATGGTCGAGGGGAAGCCCGGTCCGCGAGCATGTCGAGCGAGAACGCCAACGACGAGGTCGCGGCCGGCTAGGTGGCGAAACGGGACGACGCGATGCGCTTCCATTCGAAGATGGCCCGGATCGCGGTGTTGGCGTTCGCGCTCGCTTCGGCAGCGCGCGCGGAAGAGACGGCCGAGCGCCTCGTCGCTCCGGCGCCCGTCGACGTGGCGGAATGGATCCTCGAGCCCGATCCCAGCCGCCCGGCGACGCAGCTCTGGAAGCGGAAGGGAAACGACCGGGAGCATCTGCGCATCGAGGTGCTCCCTGGCTCGGCGGACGGCGTCGCGCAGGTCCGCAGGACGCTCGACGCTCCGGGAAAGGCCAGCTGCAAGGCCTTCGATACGACGACGATCCGCGAATCCCCGCTGAACGGATATGCGCGCCTGCTCTGGCGAACGGATTGCGAGCACGAGGACGGCTCGCGGAGCACGCTCCTGAACCTCGCGGTGCAAGGCCGCGAGCGGCTCTTTCTCGCCCTGCGGAGCTGGCCCGCGCGGGCCACGGAGTCCGAGGTCGCAGCCTGGACCCTGCGCTTCGAGCGCTTCATGGTCTGCGACGACCGCAGTCCGCGGCAGGCCTGTCCGGAAGGGCTCGTCCCACTCGCGCCCGCCCCTCAGTAGTGAAAGCCGAAGCGGAAGTAGGCGAGCGTGTCCTCGGGGCTGTCGGCGACCGAGAGGCTGATGGTATTCGTCCGGACCAGCGGTGAGAACCAGATGCCGGTGCCGCCGCTCGGATGCCATTCGTCGGAGTTCTCGTCGCCCAGAAAGACGCGTCCGACGTCCGCGAAGCCCTGGATCCCGAAATCCCCGGGCACGATGATCTTCGGCCGGAACAGCACGATGCGCAGATCGGCGTTTCCGTAAACCGAGGCGTCTCCGGCGAACCGTCTTGTGCGGAATCCGCGATTGGTCGACGCACCGGTGAAGAAGCGGCCGCCGCCGACGTAGGCGAGATCGAAGTAGGGGACGCGACCGAAGTTCTGCTGGCCGCCGGCGCGCAGGGCGAGCGTGACGCGCGCGTTCTCGAAGAACGAGAGATAGCCCGAGAGCGCGCCGTGGAGCGAGCCGTAGGTCTTCTCGACGTCCCAGACCGGCGGCTGGATCCGGGCCGTCGCCTCGAACAGCACGCCGCTCGTCGGATAGCCGGCGGCCGGATTTTCGTGGAACGGCAGCTCGAGATTCTGGAGGTTCGTCTCGACCGAGCGCCGCGTGTCGAACTGGAAGCGGGTCTCCGCCCCGATCAGTCCGAAGTGGTGGTTGCCATACGGATCGAGATCGTCGATCAGGCGCGTGCCGTTGAAGGTGCGCGAAAAGCGGGCGTACGGACCGCCGGAGATCTGGATCCGCGAATCGGCGAAGGGCACGCTTACGCTGGGCATCAGTCCGTACTGCTCGTTGCGGACGCGGAAATGGCGGTCGTCGCCCCGGTCGCGCGTCTCGTTGCCCTCGCCGTAGAAGCGCAGCACGTCGATGCCCGAATAATGCAGGTCGAGCCCGAAGAGCAGCTTCGAGTTCTCGGGTCGGAATCGGTCCTCGTAGCGAACGCGTGGCTCGTGGGCTTCGGTGGCCCACCCGAAGGCCAGATTGTGTTTGTCGCTCCAGGGATGCTTGCGAAATCCGTAGCGCGTATGGGCGACGGCGATGCCGAGGTATCCGCCGACGTCGGCCTCGTAGCCGAACTCGGGGATCGGGATCGTATCGCTGCCCCAGTCCCGGGGCGGAACGTCCTCGACGTCGACGAAGCCCGCGTCCGAGGGCGGCGGGACGTAGGGCTCGCGGTCGATGCGCGTGCCGCGGCCGGCGAGGATCTGGGCGCTGTCGTGCTCGTCGTGGATGCGCGTGCCGCCGCCCGCGCGGTCGTCGATCTGCTTCGTGCCGCTCCCGGCGATGACGTGGAGGCGGATCGGGCCGCGGCCGCCCGAAACGACGAGGCGATCGTCACCGCCGCGCAGATAGAGCCGGATCTCCTTCGTCTCGTCGGAGCGGAAGGTGCGGTCGAAGAGGACGCGGTCCGCGGCCGCAGGGGCATCCGCAGCGTCCCCCGTCTCCGCGTCCTGCGCTGCGCCAGCGAGGGGACGGACCGTGACCCGCGTCCGCCCACCCGCGCTGCGGACGACGTCGATCGCGTGGGCCGCATCGGAGGTCTGGACGTCGACCTCGCGGGCGAGATGTTCGTAGAAGCGGCGGGCCGCGCGCGGCAGGGCGTCGCGCCGACCGCGAACGTCGTGGGCGAGGCGGGCGCCGCCGAGGGCCGCGTACTCGGGCGGCAGCGCAGCGACGGCCCGGTCGATCGTGGCGTCGTCGAGGCGAGCCTGGAGGTCGGCGACGATCGGCTCCCAATCGGACCATTCGAGCGCGGGCAGCAGCCAGCGATCCTGCTCCCAGCCATGGAGCGTCAGCCCCTTGATGAAGGGATAGTCGGCGTCGTAGCGCTGCAGGATCGGGATGTAGATCTTCATGATCCGCGGCCCCAATCCCTCGTAGCGGACGAAGGCCATGTCGCGGTCTTCGGGGATCGGCTGGAGCGGTTCGTCGGGGCCCGTCTCGGCCCAACGCCACTGCTTGCGGTGGCGATCGAAATCGCCGAGCAGCAGGTCCATCAGCCGCGCGCGCAGGAAGGCGCGGACGTCGACCTGCACCGAATCGTTCGCGGCGAGCGCTTCGTAGAGCGCTTCGTGATCGAGGATCTCCTGGGCGCCGTGGAAACCCGGGCCTGCGGCGGATGCGGCCTGCGGATACTCGAAGAACGTGCCGACCATGCCGGCGAACTCCGCGCGGAACGCCCCGAGGCGCGGATCGTCGGGCATCACGACCCTCCGCTCGTGCACGGTCCAGACGCCGGCGGCTTCGGTCAGGACGTTCGCCGCGGGCGGACCGCCGGGATGTTGCGCCGCCATTTGATCCTGCACGACGGTCTGCACCAGCGTGTCGTGGAGCATCGGATCGAGCACGGCCGACGGGTCCTTGTCCGTTCCCCGAAACGAGAAGAGTCGGCCATCGGCGCCCCGGAATCCGAGCACGGGGGTCTGAAGCCCGCCGAAGCGGCGCGTCGGAACGAGTCCGCCGGCCTGGTGTTCGAGGTCGAGGAGCGGCAGCTCGATCGGCGCCTCCCAGAGATCGCGGTAGCCGCCGCCGAGGACGAAGCGGTGGACGCGATTCGCCTGATAGCGCTCGGAGGCAGAGACGACGACGCGCCGTTCCGCCTCCGGCTCGGACGCCGGGGGCGGGGCATCGTCGGCGGCACGAACGGCCCCCGCCCGCCCTGCGACCACCAGCGCGAAGAGCGTCGCGGCGACCTGCGCAGCGTTCCGGGCCGCGCTTCGCCGTGTGGCGATGCGATCAATCATCGGGTGTGTCCTCGGAGGTGCGCTCGGCCTCGAGCTCGGCGAAACGTCGACCTGCATGCGCGGCTGCAAAGGCCCAGAGCCCCAGGGCCGGGAGCACGAGAAAGCTCAGCTGGCGCACGCCTTCCGCGCCGCCGAACCATCTCG
>CAUJGH010000005.1 GCA_963169575.1 Myxococcota bacterium
GCCGACGCGCCGAAGCCGCCGCCCCATCGCATCACACTGACCCGCCCGATCCTCGCGACCGCCCGGCATACCCTCCTCGTCGCGGCCGGCGAGGAGAAGCGCGCCGCGCTCGTGCGCCTCTGCGCCGGCGATCCGCGGCTCCCGGCGACGGGCCTGCCCGGGCTCGTCGTCGTGAGCGATCTCGAGCTCGCGCCCGCGGAGCCGAGGCGATGAGCGCCCCCGCCTGCACGATCGCGATGGTCGGCCTCGGCGTGATGGGCGGGAGTCTCGCGCGCAATCTCGCCCGGAGCGGCCAGCGCGTCGCCCTCTTCGACCGCGATCCGGCCGCCGCCGCACGTCTCGCCGCGCGCCATCCCGAGGCGCGCTTCGTCGCCTGCGATTCGGCGGCATCGCTCGTCGCCTCGCTCGCCCGGCCGCGGGCGATCGTGCTGCTCGTCCCGGCCGGTGCGCCCGTCGACGACGCGCTCGCCGCCCTCGCCCCACGGCTCGTGGCCGGCGATGTCGTCGTCGACGCCGGCAACAGCTTCTTTCGCGATACGGACCGCCGCGCCGAAGCGGCGCGCTCCGCGCCCTGGCATTTCGTCGGGATGGGCGTCTCCGGCGGCAGCGAAGGCGCGCTGCTCGGTCCCGCGCTGATGCCGGGCGGCGATCCCGCCGCGTGGGCGCGCCTGCGTCCCGTCCTCGAATCGATCGCGGCCGTTTCGGCGTCGGGCCCCTGCGTCACCGATTGCGGGCGCGGCAGCGCCGGGCATTTCGTCAAGATGGTGCATAACGGCATCGAGTACGGCGACATGCAGCTGATCGCCGAGACCGCGTCGCTGCTGCGCGATGGCCTCGGACTCTCGCCGGCGCGGTGCGCCGAGACCTTCGCCGCCTGGAACGCCGCCGAGCTCGAGAGCTACCTCGTCGAGATCACGGCGACGATCTTCCGCACCGCCGATCCCGAGATCCCGGGCGCCCTGCTGCTCGACGCCATCCTCGACCGCGCGGAGCAGAAGGGCACCGGCCGCTGGACCATCAACGCCGCCCTCGAGCTCGGCGTCCCCATTCCGACGATCACCGCCGCCGTCGACGCCCGCCTGCTCTCCGCCGCCCGCGAGCGGCGACTCGAAGCGAGCGCGCTCTTCCCGCGCGCCGACGCGCCGGCGCGCCTCGGCTCCGCCGACCTCGGCGTCGACGATCTGCGCGCCGCCCTCTACGCCGCCAAGATCGCCAGCTACAGCCAGGGCTTCGACCTGCTCGCGCGCGCGAGCGCCGCCTACGACTACGGCACGAACCTCGCCGAGATCGCCCGAATCTGGACGGCGGGCTGCATCATCCGGGCGGGCCTGCTCGGCCGCGTGCGGGGCGCATTCTCGGAGCCCGCGTCGACGAGCGCATCCGGAGCCGCATCCGGATCCGGATCCGGATCCGAAGGGCGATCCGGAGGCCCGCCGGGCTCGGCCGCACCCCCGCCGCTGCTCGTCCTCGCGCCCGCGTTCGCCGCGGAGATCCGCGAGCGCCTGCCCGGCTGGCGGCGCACGGTCGCAGCCGCGACGCACGCCGGCATCGCGGTGCCGGGCCTCTCCGCCTCGCTCGCCTGGTTCGACGCGCTGATAACCGCCCGCGGCAGCGCGAGCCTGATCCAGGCCCAGCGCGATTATTTCGGCCACCACGGCTACGAACGCGTCGACGCCCCGGGCCGGGCGGTCCATACCGATTGGCCGAGCGCGCGGCGCCTCGGCGATCCCGACGCCGGCGCCTAACGCAGCCGGATCGGCACCCGCTCCCAGGCCCGTACCCAGAGCGAAGGCAGCCGCTCGAGCGCGGCGAGCTCGATCTCGTGATCGGGCCAGCGCGCGAGGATCTCCTCGAACGCGATGCGCGCTTCGAGCCGCGCGAGCCCGGCGCCGAGGCAGAAATGGATGCCGTGCCCGAAGGCGAGATGGCGGCGGACCTCGCGCTCGATCTCGAAGGCGTCGGGCCGCTCGAACTCGCGCTCGTCGCGGTTCGCCGCGCCCCAGAGCAGGCGCACCTCGCTGCCGGCCGGAATCGTCGTGCCGTGGAGCGAGGCGTCCCGCCGTGCACGGCGCGCGAGCGATTGCACCGGCGACTCGAAGCGCAGCATCTCCTCGATCGCCGCCGGGATCCGCGCGGGATCGCGCGCGAGGCGCCGGCGCGCATCGCGGTCGCGCGCGAGCAGGACGAGCCCGTTGCCGATCAGGTTGGTGACCGTATCGGTGCCGGCGAGCACGAGGTTGCTGAAGACGCCGCCGATCTCCTCGGGCGAGAGTACGTCCGGCCCGACCTCGCTGCGCAGCGCGGGCAGCAATCCGTCCGCACCGCCCGATGCCGCATCGGCCGCGACTTGCGCATCGACGCGCTCGGCCTGGCGCGTCTCGGCGACGAAGCGCTGCATGCGATCGGCGAGGGAAGCCGGATCCCGGGCGGCGCCGATCGCGAGGGCGGCCTGGCGGATCGGCTCGTCGAAGCGTTCGTCGACGCCGAGCAGGCGATGGATGACGCGACTCGGAAAGATCGCCGCGAA
>CAUJGH010000006.1 GCA_963169575.1 Myxococcota bacterium
CAGCGGGACCGAGCCCCTCGACGAGGGGCCCTTCGATCCGCCGCCGCCTTCGGCCGCGTTCGGCGAGCGGCCGGGCGCGCTCTTCGATCGCCTGCGCGCCCGAGCCTTCGAGCTCGACCGTGCGCGGCACGCGAGCCTCGAGCACGCCGAATGCGTCTCGGCGGTCGGGGATCGGATGCGGCTGGCGGTGTCCACCGGGTTCCACATGGAGCGCGTGCGCGCCCGGAGCACGGAGCTCGAGTCGCTCGCGCAGGCCCTGTTCGGCCGCGCGATGAAGATCGAGGTCGAGCTCCAGGCGGTGAAGACCGCCGCCCAGGAGACGGCCGACTCGCGGGAGCGATCGCGGCGGCGGCGCCAGGAGGCGCTCAACAGCGAAGCCGTCAACCTCGCCATCGAAATCCTCGACGCCGAGATCGTCGAAATCAGACCCTTGGGAGAAAGCCGATGAACGGAAGCCAGGATCCGAAGCTGCTCGAGCAGGCGAAGCAGATGCAGGAGCGGATCGACCAGATCCAGAAGGTCTTGAACGCCCGGCGTTTCGAAGCGGCGAGCGGGGGCGGGATGGTGCGAGCGACGGTGACGGGCGCGCTGCGCGTCGTCGCGATCGACATCGAAGAGGCGTTCTTCCGCGCCGGCGACAAGGAGATGATCCAGGACCTCGCGGCGGCGGCGATCAACGCCGCGATCGTGAAGGCCCAGGAGGGCGCGAACGAGGAGTTCTTCCGCATGCAGCGGCATCTGATGGACGGGAGCGGATTCTGAAGCCATGAGCTCTTCGTCACCGGCGATGGACCGGCTCGTCACCAGCCTGAAGCGCCTGCCCGGGATCGGCGAGAAATCGGCGAGCCGGCTCGCCTACCATCTGCTCAGCGCCGAGCCCGAGGTCGCGCGCGAGCTCGCCGACGCGATCCTGAGGCTCCAGCTCGACACCGTCGTCTGCGACGCCTGCTTCACGCTCTCGGACCGCTCGCCCTGCCCCGTCTGCGCGAATCCCGCCCGTGACCGCTCGCTCCTCTGTGTCGTCGAGGAGCCCGCCGACATGGCCGCGATCGAGCGCAGCGGGGGGTTCAAGGGGCTCTACCACGTCCTCGGCGGCGCCCTCTCGCCCATCGACGGCATGGGCCCCGAGGCGCTCCGCGTCGGGGAGCTCGAGCAGCGGCTGCAGGCCGGCGGGATCGCGGAGGTCGTGCTCGCGACGAATCCGACCGCCGAAGGCGATGCAACCGCCCATTTCCTCGCCGATCGCCTCGGCCGGTCGGCGGCAGCCGCCCGCGTGCGGATCACGCGCATCGCCTACGGCATGCCGCTCGGCGGCGACATCGAATACGCCGACCACGTCACCGTCAGCCGCGCGATCGAGAACCGCAGACGGTTCGGCGAGAGCCCCGCGCGCCGGGACGACTAAAGACCGGCCAGACGGCGACCGATCGGACTCCCACGTCGCATCCGGATCGCATCCGGGGCAAGCGCGTGCCCGGGCGCGCTGTTGCCGCCTTCTCGCGACGCGGGTTAAGCTGGCAAAACAGTCCATTTCCCGGACGCTTACAGAGGCTGATGCCGATGATTCAATCCCAGCTCGTGATGCAGCAGGAGGACTTCGACCGCGTCCTCGGGATCATCCAGCGGCTGGTCCGCGACGCGAACGCCAAGGGCGTCTTCGTCGTCGACAAGGCCGGTCAGCTGATCGGCGAGGCCGGCGAGCTCCGCGGAATCGACAGCACCAGCCTCGCCAGCCTGACCGCCGGCTGCATCGCCGCGACCGGCGGCCTCGCGAAGATCCTCGGCGAAGAAGAATTCCCGATCCATTTCCACCAGGGCGAGCGCGACAACCTCCACATGACGCTCGTCGGCGACCGCATGATCCTCGTGATCGTGTTCGACGAACGGAGTTCGCTCGGCCTCGTCCGGCTGCGCGTCAAGAAGGCCGGCGCCGAGCTGGCGAAGCTCTTCGAAGACATCCGCAAGAAGGCGGAGACCCAGGGCCCGGGAGCCGGGTCGCCGTTCGCCGAGATCACCGACGACGACATCGACAACCTCTTCTCCTGACGAGCCCTGACGAGCAAAACAAAGCATGTCGTTCATCAATTACAGCTCGCGCGAGATCAACTGCAAGATCGTCTACTACGGCCCCGGCCTGTGTGGCAAGACGACGAACCTGCAGCACATCTACCAGAAGACGAACCCCGACGTGAAGGGGAAGATGATCTCCCTCGCGACGGAGACGGAGCGGACGCTCTTCTTCGACTTCCTGCCGCTGGCGCTCGGCGAGATCCGCGGCTTCAAGACCCGCTTCCATCTCTACACCGTCCCGGGTCAGGTCTTCTACGACGCCTCGCGCAAGCTGATCCTGAAGGGCGTCGACGGCGTCGTCTTCGTCGCCGACAGCCAGATCGAGCGCATGGAGGCGAACATCGAGAGCCTCGACAACCTGAAGGTCAACCTCCGGGAGCAGGGCTACGACCTGTCGAAGATCCCGTACGTCATCCAGTACAACAAGCGCGACGTCCCCAACGCGGCACCGCTCGCCGAGCTGCGACGCCTGCTCAATCCCGGCGGTGCACCCGAGTTCGAAGCCTGCGCGACGACCGGCCAGGGCGTCTTCGAGACGCTCAAGGCCGTCGCCAAGGGCGTCCTCAACGACCTCAAGAAGATGGGGAGCTAGGCGAGCCGGCTCACGCGTCGCGCGCGGTGCGGGGCATGGGACCCGAATGGCTCGCCCTTGCACCGATCTGCGTCGCTTCTCGTGCGTCTTTGCTGCTGCAATCGGGAAGCTGCAACGACCTCAGGCTGCGCTTTACTTCGCGTCCCATGCCCCGCACCGCGCGCTCGATCTTGCGCTGGTTCGTCCTTGGAGAGGGTGGGTTTGGCGCTCGCACGGGCAGCAGCCTCCTGCTCGCACGGGCAGCAGCCTCCTGCTCGCGCGGGCCGGTCGAGCTTCGGC
>CAUJGH010000007.1 GCA_963169575.1 Myxococcota bacterium
AGCGTCGTCTTGCCCGAGCCGGAGGGGCCCGTGATCACGGTCAGTCGGCCGAGAGGGATCTCGCAGTCGACGCCCTTCAGGTTGTGCGAGCGGGCATTCTCGATCCGGACGACGCGCTGCATCGACCGCGACGATCAGACGTCGACGGCGGCGAGTCGCATCGCCGCCTCGGCATCGCGCGCGCGACCCGTCCGGGCGGCTGCGTCGGCGAGCGTGCGCCAGCGTTCCGGTCCGGGCTCGCGGCCGAGGGCCTGCGCGACGCGGCGCAGCAGGAAGACGTCGCCGCGCACCACCGCCTCGTTCTCGAGCACGCCGAGCGCCGCTTCGTCGCCGGCCTTCGCGAGAAAATCGATCGCCTCGATCTCCCGGCCCCGCGCGAGGTAGCCATCCGCCAGGGCCTTCGCCCGGGCCGGCTCGAGGGCGGCCTCGAGCAGATGTCGCCGTGAGAGCGGATCGGGAAGCTTCATACGCGCCAAGACTGTGTCCCCTTTTCTGGTCGGTGCCGGGCAGGCGCCGGGCCTGCCCGGGCTCCGTGGAATCGAACGATCGGCGGAGGGCGCCGGAATCGCAGCTTGCTCAATAGCGCGCGACGCTCGGATCGACCGTCAGCGACCAGGCCTCGATGCCGCCCTCGAGATTCTCGACGTGCGGGAAGCCCCGAGCGAGCAGCAGGCGGGCAGCCTTCTCGCTGCGACCGCCATGATGACAATGGACGATGATGCGCCTCTGTCGTTCCGCGAGCAGCTCTCCGATCCGCGACTCCAGCTCCGGCAGCGGAATCCAGCGCGCGCCCTCGATCCGTGCGACCTCGAGCTCCTCGGCGTCACGAACGTCGACGAGGCAGATCGACTCTCCGGCTTCGCGCCGACGCGCGAGCTCCGCCGCGCTGCAGACCGGAACCTCGGACGGCAGGTCGCCCTCCCGCGCCGGCATGCCGCAGAAGCCCTCGTAGTCGATCAGCCGGTCGATCTCCGGCTTCTCGCCGCAGATCGGGCACGCGGGATCCTTCTGGAGACGGAACTCGCGGAAGCTCATCTCGAGCGCGTCGTAATGGAGCAGGCGCCCCTGGAGCGAGCGCCCGACGCCGGTCAACAGCTTGAGCGTCTCGGTCGCCTGCACGAGCGCGATCGTTCCGGGCAGGATGCCGAGCACGCCCCCCTCCGCGCAGGAGGGCACGGAGCCGGGCGGCGGCGGCTCGGGATAGAGGCAGCGATAACACGGACCGCTCCGGGCATCGAAGACGCTCGCCTGTCCCTCGAAGCGGAAGATCGAGCCGTAGACGTTGGGCTTGCCGAGCAGCACGCAGGCGTCGTTCGTCAGGTAGCGGGTCGGGAAGTTGTCGGTGCCGTCGACGACGACGTCGTAGTCGGCGAAGACCTCGAGGGCATTGCCCGAATCGAGCCGCGCATCGAAGCGGTCGACGCGGACGTCCGGATTGAGCGCGAGCAGCCGCTCGCACGCGACGTCGACCTTCTTCCGGCCGAGGTCCGCCGTCGAGTAAAGAATCTGCCGCTGGAGATTCGATGCGCTGACGACGTCGTCGTCGAGCAGGCCGATCCGGCCGACACCGGCGGCAGCGAGATAGAGCGCCGCGGGACAGCCGAGACCGCCTGCGCCGACGAGCAGGACGGACCCTTCGAGCAGCCGCTGCTGCCCCTCGAGCCCGAGCTCCGGCAGGGTCAGATGCCGGCGATAGCGCGCATATTGATCGGGCCGCAGCGGCGGTGCCTCTCGCGTCATTGCGTCCCTCATCGCGCGGGGCCTCGAAGCCGGGGGCCGGGCCGGTGGTGCCGGAGGCGGGACTCGAACCCGCACGATCTTGCGATCGGGGGATTTTGAGTCCCCTGCGTATACCAATTTCGCCACTCCGGCGGCGCGCGGCAGCATACCACGACGAATCGGGCCGGGGCGTCGTGGCGCCCCGCCATTCCGCGTCCGTCCGTGTCGATCGATTCGAAGGGAATGCCTCGAATCGCTTTGACAGGCTCCCGCCGTCCCGTTAGAGTCCGCGCGCCTGTGGGGCCGTAGCTCAGTTGGGAGAGTGCTTGAATGGCATTCAAGAGGTCGCGGGTTCGATTCCCGCCGGCTCCACCACCCAGGCCCCGCCTTTCCCTTTTCACTCGTTCCGACGATGCGATCCGATCGAAGCCGCGCGCCCGAGACCGCGCAGTGCAGGGCCGTCCTCCGGCCTGATCGCGAGCGGGAGTGCGAGCGAACGGAAAGCGTCGCATCCGGCGTCGCTGGGCGCGACCGAACGCGTCAAGCCTTCGGACCGCGCCTTCTCCCCGTCCCGAGCAGCCCCTTGCCGAGCGCCGTCGTCGCGTCCCCGCCCGAAGCACCCGGACGCTGCGGCGAGCGCGAACCCGAGCCGCCCGGCGGCGAATCCGATCGGGATCCCGGCGGCGCAAGCGAGCCGGATTCGCCGCGCTGCGCGAGGCGGCTCGCCTGCTCCCGCAGAAGGCCCGGCACCGCGCCCGAGAGCGCCCCGGACAACAGCGTCAGATAGGCCTCGGTCGTCGCATTCGGAATCATGTCGAAGGTATGGATCGCGACCATCAGCGAGAGCCCGGCGATCATCGCGCGATCCTGCTTCGAGCGGATCGCCCCGATGCGACGAAAGGCCGGGACGATCGGCCAGAGCATCAATCCGAAGATGCAGACGAAGCCGACGATGCCCGTTCGAACGAAGATGATCAGCCAGGCGCCGTCGAAAGTCGTCTTCAGCTCGCCCGTCTCGACGTCCCGGATCATCGCCCGTCCCGCGCTGCCCCAGCCGAACATCGGCTTGCGCTGGATCTGGATCGTCATCTGCTCTTCCGTGCGCAGACGACCGGCGAAGGAATGGGCGCGCCGCTCGCCGAATTGCTCCTCTGCCATCTGGACGAGCTCTTCGACCGGCAGCAACTGGGCGACCCGGATCGCCGGATAGGAGAACGCGAGCGCGGCGATCGAAACGGCGGCGAGCATCTGGATCCGGCTCGGGGCGAAGAAGACGAGCGGAACGATCGCGAATCCGTACAGCAGTGCACCGGTCGAGCGGCAGATCACGAGAATGAACGTGAGGTAGGCCGCGATGACGCCCTTCGGCACGAACGGGATCATGGGCATCCGGTGGCGCGTCTTCATCAGGATCCAGGCGGACGACATGAACATGATCGTGAAGAGCGCGAGGTTGAGTCCATGGCGCATGTAGACCATCGGTCGATAGGCGCCGCCATCGCGAACGGCCTGGGCGAAGGAATGCTGCATGTAGCCGTAGGTCCAGCGATGCAGCTGCGGACTCATGCGGATTTCGAAGAGCATCAGCAGCGAATAACCCAGCCCCGCGAAGACCAGGACGACGAACAGATCGCGCAGCCGATCGCTGCGGTCGAAGAGCGCCCGGCCGAGCAGGAAAGGAGCCAGCCAGGTCAGGGAATCCGCGATCACCGCGCCGACGATCGCGGTCATCTCGACTCCGGGAATGATGGCAGCCCCCATCCGGATCGTGTTCTGGTTGAGGGCGTAGCTGATCGCCGTCCC
>CAUJGH010000008.1 GCA_963169575.1 Myxococcota bacterium
CTCGCCGGCCAGCAGACGCCGGATCGTGTAGGGCACGATCCGCTCCTCGTTCGGATCGCCCGGCCCGTAGACCATGAAGAGCCGGGCGTGGACGACGGCCTGGTCGTAGAGCGAATGGAAGAGGGCGCCGTAGCTCGCGGCCGCTGCGCTCGCCGCCGCATACGGCGACACCGGAACGGGATCCGCAGCGTCCGGCTCCTCGAGCGATCCGGCCAGCACGACGCGGCAATCCGGCAGGGGCCGGCAAGCCAGCAACAGATTCACCGCCCCGGCGAGCTTGGACTGGAACGTCGAAAGCACGGTACCGGGCTCGCGGGAGCCCGTCGCATGGCCGGCGAGATGGAAGACGAGATCCGGCCGGAGCCGCTGGACGACCCGTGCGAGGCGTTCGGGCCGGGAGACGTCGCAGGCGATGCCCGTCTCGGCGCCTGCCGGCCGCCCGCCGCCGCGCGAGAGTGCATGCACTCGCGCACCCCGGCCTGCGAGCGCGGCGCAGAGCGCCCGCCCGATGAATCCCGTTGCCCCGCTCACGAGTACGGTGGCGCCCTCGAGCTCGGCCATCGTCACCCCCATGACGAACGCGTTTCGCGCGCCTGCAGGCTGCCGCACTCCCGCAGCCCACGCCATGGCGCCGGAGGCGCCCGGGAGCGCTGCCGCCTTCGGCAGCGCTCCGGCAACTCCTCGGAAGATCCGCAGTTCGTGTGGATCGCAGCGGAAGGACGCCGGTATCCTGACCCGGATCACGCCCGCGCGTTGGAGTGGCCGTTCCAGTGGCAGTGCAACATCCGCAACCGCATTCGAATGGGGGGCTCCGCTGGTCCGGCTCCGGCGATTCCGGGGCCGAGGGGAGCGGCGTGCTGGGATTGTGTGCGGGCGAGATCGTGAGGGTGCGCAGCGAGGCCGAGATCCTCGCGACCCTCGACGCCCGCGGCGAGATCGACGGGCTCCCCTTCATGCCCGAGATGCGCCGGTACTGCGGGCTGACCTTTCGCGTCCATCGCCGAGCCGACAAGACCTGCGACACGATCACCGGGAGCCTCGGCGCCCGGCGTCTGCGCGACGCGGTCCATCTCGAGAACCTCCGCTGCAACGGGGCGGACCATGGCGGTTGTGAAGCCGCCTGCCTGATCTTCTGGAAGGAGGCATGGCTCGAGCGGACGCAGCCGCCCGCCCGCGGCCTGCTCCAGCCCCTCGTTCGGCCCCTGCTGGACGGGCGCACGCGCATTCCGGCGACGAACGCGCAGACGTGCACACGGGAAGACGTGGAGCGCGCGGCCCATGGACCGGCGGGCGAGAACGGCGAGCCGACCTGGCGTTGCCAGATCACCCAGCTGCTCGAGGCGACGACGCCGCTGTCGCCGCGGGACAGCCTGCAGTACCTGCGCGACTGGGTGGGGGGCAACGTCTCCCTCGGCATGCTGCTCAAGATCGGCGTGCTGCGGCTGCTCGCGCGCTTCGTCTGGGGACGCGGTTTCAGGCTGAAGGTCAGGGGCTACGACGCCGTCGCTCGCGCCTTCGGTCAATCGCCGTGGCCCTTCCATCCGGGCACCGGCGCCGGGCCCGCGCCGAACGAACGGCTCGACCTCAAGCCCGGCGATTGGGTCGAGGTCAAATCCCACGCCGAGATCCTCGCGACGCTGCGAGGCCGCAATCATCGAGGGCTCTCGTTCGCGCCCGAAATGGTCCGCTACTGCGGCGGGACCTATCGCGTCCGCGCGCGGGTCGAGAAGATCCTCGACGAGGGCAGCGGGCGCATGGTCCACATGAAGAACGATTGCATCGTGCTGGAGGACGTCGTCTGTCAGTCGGAGTGCAGTCGGGGGCGGCTCTTCTGTCCGCGCGCGATCTATCCCTATTGGCGCGAGATCTGGCTCCGCCGCGCCGTCGGCGGGCCGCCCGCTGCGCCTTCGTCCTCGGAATCCGCAGGCCGGGGGGCCGCCCGATCCGAGAGCGCCTCCGCGATCACTTCGGCCGAAAGTGCATAGCCCGCAGCGTTCATGTGGGGCGCTCCCGCGAAGGCGCTCTGCCCGGGATAGGCGTAGAGAGAGAGCGGATCTTCGTGCGCGGCGAAGGCCTCGGCGAGATCGATGAAGGCGAGTCCCTGGCTCCGCACCGCTTCCCGGACCGCATCGCGGACATGCGGACCGGTCCAGCCGGGAATCCCGACGAACGGATCGAAGTTCCAGACACCCGGCAGATGGACGACGACGAGCGATCCACCCCAGCCCGCGGTGACCTCGCGCGCGCGGGCGAGGATCGCGCGAAAGAGCTCGAGGCGCGCGGGCGCCGCCTCGACGTCCGGGCGCGGCCGGAGCCGCCCGAGCAACCGCCGAAGCCGTTCGAGATCGACGATCGAGCGCAGCTCTGCGGCGGCCGGCCGATCCCGCACGACGGCGTGCTCGCCGGCGCGAAGGTCGTCGGCGCCTGCAAAATCCTGCGCGACCAGCGAAAGCAGCCGGGTATCGATCTCGGGGCGGCGATCGATCAGACGCTGCGTGAATCCGGGCTCGAGGTAGCGCATCAGGAGCGGGGATTTCGCGCTCCGCTCGAGGTCGAACCAGGAGAGGTCGTTCTCGAAGTAGAGCCAGAGCGTCGTGCGCGGCGCGAGCGCGGGACCGTATTCGACGAGCGCCGCGAGCTCGAGCAGGGGCGAATGCCCCGTGTAGCCGAGGTTCACCGTCGCGGGCCAGCGCCGGCGAAGTCTGGCAGCGATCGTCTCGTCGTCCCCGACGCATTCACCGAGGGTGAACGAGTCGCCGACGAGGGCGAGCTCGACCGGTCCGT
>CAUJGH010000009.1 GCA_963169575.1 Myxococcota bacterium
GAGGCGGAGCTGCGGTCCTATCAGCGCAAGAAGAACGCCCGCAGCATCGATGCGCTCCCGGCCGTCACCTGGCTCGATCCGCGCGACGAAGCAGCGAAGGTCTGAGGGGCTCGGGCGTTCGGGATCCGGATCGGATCAAGCGTGGACGGAGGGCCGCCGCCCCGCCCACGGCCGAGCCGTCTCGAGCTGGCTCGAGAGCCGGATCAGCAGATCCTCGCGCCCGTAGGCCGCCGTGAGCTGGATTCCGATCGGGAGGCCCTCGGCGTTCCAGTCGAGCGGCAGCGAGATCGCCGGCTGGCCCGTGACGTCGAAGGGCATCGTGAAGATCGTGTAGGCGCCGAGGCGGCTGAAGAGCTCCGGGAGCGGGGTCCGGGGGCCGAGCTCTCCGATCCGCGGCGGCGGTGCGCCGGCGGTCGGCGTGAGCAGCACGTCGAATTCCCGGCCCCAATGGGCCGAGAGCGCACGCGCCCAGGTCCAGGCCTCTTCGGACTGCTTCACGTATTCGGCGGCGCTCATCGCCCGGCCCTGCTCGGCCATCAGCCAGTTGAAGGGCTCGACGTCGTCCGGGCCGATCGGTTCGCCGACGAGTGCCGCGAATCGGTCGAGGTCCCGGGCCACTGCGGGCGCGATCCACGGCCCCATCCGCGGCGACTCGAGCTCGGGGAGCCGGGCGGGCTCGACGCGGTGGCCGAGCTCGGCGAGGACCGCCGCGGTCCGCTCGGCGGCAGCGACGCAATCGGGGTGGACCGCCGCTTCGCCTGCGGCGGTCGCGAGGCCGATGCGCAGCCGGCCCGGCGCGGCGCCCACCACGTCGCGCAGGGGCCGCGCGACTGGCGGCGCCGGAGAGGGAACGCCGACGGCGGGGCCGGCGCTGCAATCGAGGATCGCAGCGGAATCGCGCACGCTGCGCGTCACGACGTGCTCGTGGGTCAGCGGGCCCCAGTATTCGCCGAAGGCCGGGGCGAGGGTGCCGCGCGCGCGCGAGGGCTTGAGGCCGACGAGGCCGCAATGGGCCGCGGGGATCCGGATCGAGCCGCCCATGTCGTTCGCGTGGCCGGCCGGCGCGAGGCCCGCGGCGACGGCGGCTGCGGAGCCGCCGGACGAGCCGCCGGTCGAATGCGCGAGGCTCCAGGGGTTGAGGGTCGGGCCGTAGGCGAGGGGCTCGGTCGTCGCGGAGAGGGCGAGCTCGGGCGTATTCGTCTTGCCGACGAAGACGAATCCCGCCGCGCGGAAGCGGCGAGCGAGCTCGCTGTCGTCGGGCGCATGGTAGGCGTGGCGCTTCAGGAAGCGCATGCCGGCGTGGTAGGGATCGCCCGCCGTCGTGCAGACGGCGTCCTTGACGAGAAAGGGGACGCCGCGGAACGGGCCGCGCGCGAGCTCGGGCGAGCGTGCTGCGGCTCTCGCCTTCTCGAAGAGCGGATGGATCACCGCATTCAGCCGGGGGTTCACGCGCTCGATGCGTTCGATCGCCGCGTCGACGAGCTCGATCGGCTCCAGCTCGCCGCGGGCGACGAGTTCGGCCTGGGCGGTGGCGTCGAGTCGGGCGAGGTCTTCGGCGGTCGGTCGGGTCTGGGGCATGGGCGAAGTCTGGCATGCGAGGTCGAGAGATGCATCCGTCCGGGTGGCGGTGCGCGGCCATCGGTTCGGGTAGCGTTCGTCGAAGTCGCAACGGACGCGCCAGAGGATTCGGGTCGGCGAGGGAGCCGTCTGCGAATTCGCTCAGCGCCGCGGCGCGTGGACAGGAGACCCGGGTGGGCATTCTCGACGGCAAGGTGGCGATCGTAGCGGGCGGCTCGCGGGGCATCGGACGCGGATGCGTGCTCGAGCTCGCGGCGAACGGGGCGAAGGTCTACGTGCTCGGGCGGACCCTCAACGAAGGCGAGGGCGCTCTGCCCGGCAGCCTCTCGAAGACGGTGAAGGAGGCGGCGGAGCTCGGCGGGACCGCGATTCCCATCGTCTGCAATCTCCGCTCGGACGAGCAGATCGCGGCGGTCTTCGCCCGCGTCCAGCAGGAATGCGGCCAGATCGACATCCTCGTCAACAGCGCCTTCGACCTGCCCGAGGGCTGTGGCAACGCAGAGCCCTTCTTCGCCACGCCGATCTCGTATTGGGACGACATGACGGCGATCAGCGCGCGCTCGGTCTACGTCACGACCTGGCATGCGGCGCAGGCGATGATCCCCCGTCGGCGCGGCCTCGTCGTCAACATCAGCTCCCAGGGCTCGCGCGAATACTTCGTCCATGCGACCTACGGCATCGCGAAGAGCGCGCTCGACCGGATCGGGCAGGATACGGGCAACGAGCTCGCGAAGGAGGGCATCGCGGTCGTGACGCTCTGGCCCTCGTTCGTGCTGACCGAGCGGATCCTCGCCTTCGACGCCGACGAATGGGGGGTCGATCTCGAGGGGGCGGAGACGCCGCGCTTCTCGGGGCGCGCGGTGGTCGCGCTCGCGGCCGATCCGGAGGTCGTCGCCCGCAGCGGACGCATCTACTCGACGCTGCAGATCGCCGAGGCCTATGGATTCACGGATCTCGAAGGCGGCCTGCCCAAAGGAGCGCCCGATCCGCAGACGCACTATCCGTTGATGAAGTGAACCGACGGAGCTTCGCCGCCTGCGGACGCGAGGAGGGGACATGGGCCGCGCCCTGATCGAGCCGACTTCCCGGCTGCTGAACCACAGCGAGCTGTTCTACGCGCCGGGCGATCGCGCCCTGGCGCGGGATCTCTTTCGTGCGATCGGCTGCCGCGTCCTCGATCCGCAGGAAGAAGAAGGCCCGGCGGACCTCGGGCCCGCCGCCGGCCCCTATCTGATCGTCTTCGTCGATCCGGAGAGCACCGATCTGATCGACAACGTGCTGTATGCGTCCGAGGCCCCGCCTGCGCAGTGGCGCTTCGAGCAGGCGCTGCGCGCGCGGATCGGGGAGGATCCTTCCCTGGGCGCTGCGTTCGACGCCTACCGCGAGGTCTTCGTCGGCCAGCCGCAGGCAATGACCCATCTCGGACTCTCGATGAGCGAGTCCGAGCTGGTCGCTGCGATCGGGGGGATCCGGTCGGATGCCGCCCTCGCGGGCCGGGTCGCGATCCGAGGCCCCTTCCGGCCGGGAGAGCCCGGATCGGTCGATCCGCGCGTCGTCCAGGGCTTTCTGCAGACCGACATCGTCTCGACGGGGCTCCTGCTGGCAGGTCAACAGATCGAGCTGCAGGTCCGACTCGATCGAGGCGCTTCTGATCGAGGGGCCTTCGATCGAGGACCCAGAGGAGGATTCGATGAATGAT
>CAUJGH010000010.1 GCA_963169575.1 Myxococcota bacterium
ATGCCCCGATCGAGCCGTACCCGCGTTCTTTGCCCCGATTCGCCCCGACGTCGGCCCCCGACGGACGGGGATGGAGTGTCCCCGTCATGCCGCGCGAGATCCGCCGACTCCTGATCGCCAATCGCGGAGAGATCGCCATCCGGATCCACCGCGCCTGCGCGGAACTCGGGGTCCGCACGATCGGCATCCACTCCTACGAGGACCGCTTCGCGCTCCACCGCTTCAAGGCCGACGAGGCCTATTCCCTCGGCGAGGGCGGCAATCCCGTCGGCGCCTATCTCGACATCGATCGCATCCTCGAGATCGCCGAGAGCACGAACGCCGACGCGGTCCATCCCGGCTACGGATTCCTCTCCGAGCGCGCGGACTTCGCGAGCGCCGTCGAGGCGGCGGGGCTCGCCTTCGTCGGTCCGCCGCCGTCGGTGCTCGCGGCGGTCGGCGACAAGGTCAGCGCGCGCAATGCCGCCGTAGCCCAGGGGCTGCCGATCATCCCGGGCTCGCCGCCCGTCGAGGACGCCCAGTCGGGGCTGCGCCTCGCGCGCGAGATCGGCTTCCCGGTCATGGTCAAGGCCTCGGGCGGGGGCGGCGGCCGCGGCATGCGCGTCGTCCGAAGCGAATCGGAGTTCGTCGAGAACTTCGACGCCGCGCGGCGCGAGGCGGGCAGCGCCTTCGGCAACGACGAAGTCTTCATCGAGAAGCTGATCGAACGCCCGAAGCACATCGAGGTCCAGATCCTCGCGGACGGCTTCGGCGACGTCGTCCATCTCTATGAGCGCGACTGCTCGATCCAGCGCCGGCATCAGAAGGTGCTCGAGCTCGCCCCGGCCCCGAACCTGCCGACGAAGCTCCGCGACGAGCTCTGCGACGCCGCCGTCCGCTTCGCCCGGGGCGTCGGCTACCGCAATGCCGGCACCGTCGAATTCCTCGTCTCCGGCGACGACTACTACTTCATCGAGATGAACCCGCGCCTGCAGGTCGAGCACACCGTGACCGAGGAGATCACGGGCGTCGACATCGTCGCGAGCCAGATCCGGGTCGCGATGGGCCAGACGCTCGCCGAGCTCGGGATCGCGCAGTCTTCGCTCGCGCCGCGGGGCTTCGCGATCCAATGCCGCATCACGACCGAGAACCCCGAGAACCGCTTCATGCCCGACTACGGGCGACTGATCTCCTACCGTTCCCCGGGCGGCCTCGGCGTTCGCCTCGACGCCGGCAGCGCCTTCCCCGGCGCCTACATCACGCCCTACTACGACTCGCTGCTCGTCAAGCTGACGACCCGCGGCCGCGACCTCGGCGAGGCGTCGCATCGCGCCCTGCGCGCGCTCGGCGAGTTCCGCGTGCGCGGCGTCGAGACGAACATCGCCTTCCTGAAGAAGGTGCTCGCGCATCCGACCTTCCAGGCGGGCGAATGCGACACGCACTTCATCGCGGATACCCCCGACCTGCTCAATCTCGAGGCCGACAAGGGCATCGGCACGCGCCTGCTGCAATACCTCGGAGACGTCACCGTCAACGGCAAGAAGGGCGTCGAGCGGATCGATCCCGACTCGATCCGGCGCGAGCCCCACATCCCGCACTACGATCGCAAATCCCAGCCTGCCCCCGGCACGAAGCAGCGCTTCGATTCGCTCGGGGCGGACGGCTTCGTGAAGTGGATGGGCGACCACAAGCCCGTCCTGCTGACCGACACGACCTTCCGCGACGCCCATCAATCGCTGCTCGCGACCCGCCTGCGGACCCAGGACATGCTGGCCGTCGCGCCGGCGCTGGCGCGCGAGGCGCCGCAGCTCTTCTCGCTCGAGATGTGGGGCGGCGCGACCTTCGACGTCGCGATGCGCTTCCTCGACGAGGATCCCTGGGCCCGGCTCGATCGCCTGCGCGCGGCGATCCCGAACATCCTCTTCCAGATGCTGCTGCGCGGCGCCAACGCCGTCGGCTACACGACCTATCCCGACAACGTCGTGCGCGAGTTCATCCGGGAGTCGCGCCAGCGCGGCATCGACCTCTTCCGCATCTTCGACTCGCTCAACTGGCCCGAGCAGATGCAGGTCGCGATCGACGAGACCCGCAAGGTCGGCGCGATCGCCGAGGTCGCCATCTGCTACACGGGCGACATCCTCGAGCCCGGCCGCGAACGCTACGCGCTCGACTACTACGTCAAGCTCGCGCGGGACCTCGTCGACCGCGGCGCCCACATCCTCTGCATCAAGGACATGGCCGGCCTGCTGAAGCCCTACGCGGCGGGACGGCTCGTCTCCGTCCTGAAGCAGGAGATCGGCGTCCCGATCCATCTGCATACCCACGACACCGCCGGCATCCAGGGCGCCGCCTACATGAAGGCCGTCGAGGCCGGCGTCGACGCGATCGACTGCGCCTTCGGCCCGCTCTCGGGATCGACCTCGCAGCCGAACCTGCAGAGCGTCGTCGCGATGCTCGCCCAGTCGGAGCGGCCGACCGAGCTCTCGCTCGAGAAGCTGCTGCCCTTCGACGCCTACTGGGAGGCCGTCCGCAAGGAATACCGCGCCTTCGACAAGGGCCCCTTCCACGGCAGCGCCGAGGTCTACGAACACGAGATCCCGGGCGGTCAGTACACGAATCTGCGAACCCAGGCGATCTCGATGGGCCTCGGCGAGCGCTGGCGCGACGTGACCCTCATGTATGCCGCCGTGAACCGGATGTTCGGCGACGTCGTCAAGGTCACGCCCTCTTCGAAGGTCGTCGGCGACATGGCGCTCTACATGCTCGCCAACGGGCTCGAGCCCGAGGACGTGCTCGATCGCGGGCGCGACCTGACCTTCCCCGACAGCGTGATCGAATACTTCGAGGGCCGGATCGGCCAGCCGCCCTACGGCTTTCCCGAGCCGCTGCGGAGCCTCGTGCTCAAGGACCGCGCGCGCATCGACGGACGCCCTGGCACGGATCTCGCGATGGCCGACTTCGAAGCGACGAAGACGGAGCTCGCGCGCCGCCTCGACCACGAGCCGACTCGCGCCGACTGCCTCTCCTACCTGCTCTATCCGAAGGTCTTCCTCGACTTCGTCGAGCAGCGCAGTCTCCACGGCACCCACGTCACGACGCTGCCGACGACCGCCTACTTCCACGGCATGGCGCTCGCGCAGGAGCTGCATCTCGAGCTCGAGCCCGGCCAATCCCTCGTCGTCCGCCTGGTCGCCGTCGGCGACGTCGACGCCGAGGGCAAGCGCGTGCTCTTCTTCGACATCAACAGCCAGCCGCGCCGCATCATGGTCCAGGACCGCTCGGTCGGCGTCACGGTCGAGAAGCGCGCCAAGGCGGATCCCGAAGACCCGCGTCAGGTCGGCGCACCGCTGCCGGGCCTGCTCGCCTCGCACGTCCGCGGCGAGGGCGACGTCGTCGCTGCC
>CAUJGH010000011.1 GCA_963169575.1 Myxococcota bacterium
CGACTGCTTCGCCGAGGTGCTCGACTCGGGCCCGGTCTACGAGAACGTCTGGTGGCACAACACGCTCTTCCACGGCAAGGCCGACGGTCATGTCGTGCTGCATTTCAAGCACGAGCGCAGCTTCGACACGCGCTTCGGAGGCTTTTCGGCTCTGCGGAGCTGAGATCGACCGCGAGCCCGTCGGACCTCTGGGGTGCCGGCCAGCCAGCCAGAACATTCCGGACCTCGCGTCCGGGCAAGGAGAAATCGGCATGTTGAATCGGATGAAGAAGATGTTGCTCTGGTCGGGAATGCTCGGGGCGTTCTCGGCGGTCGAAGCACAGGCGGCGACCGTTCCCTTCACGGAGTCGTTCGACTCGGGCGTCTCCGGCTGGGAGAACTCGGTGAACCTTCCGCTCGCCTTCACGGCGACCGGCGGTTCCGACGGCGGAGGCTTCGCCACCGGCACCTTCAATTTCAATGGCTACGTCCCCGGCTTCGGCGGCAGCGGGCCGATCGTCCTGCGCGCCTCCGCGGCAGACGACGCCAGCGGCGGGGCCTTCCTCGGCAACTGGCTGACGGACGGTGTCGCGAGCGTGAGCTTCATGGTGCGCCACGACGCGCCGGAGGCGATGGACTTCTACCTGCGGATCGCGACGGCGGCGAACTCGCCGGCTGGCGCGTTCTTCGGGACGCAGTCCGTCGCGGCCAACGTCTGGACGCTGGTGACGTTCCCGATCGCGCCGCTCGCGACCCATTGCACGGACGCGGGGCCGCCCGGTGCGTGCGCGACGGCGCTCGCGGCCGTCGGCAACCTCCAGATCGGGACGAGCGCCCCGGTCGGGCTGCTCGACGACGACGTCGCCTACACGTTCGACATCGACCAGGTCTCGCTGAATCCGATCCCGGAGCCGGGCACGGCGCTGCTCATGGGGCTCGGACTCGCGGGCCTCGCCCTGGCCGGCCGCCGGGAGGCCTCGGCGTGAGGGGCCGGTTCGCGATCGCGCGCGCTCTCTTCGTCGTCGCGAACCTCGTCTGTGCGGCGGGTTCGGCCTTCGCGGCCGAGCCCGTCGCCGCGGACCCCTCTCCGCCGACGCGCGCGCTGCTCGACTGGTATGCGATGGGCGGCGGGTTGATGCATGGAATCGCCTTCTGCTCCGTCCTGATCGTCGGCACGATCCTCGAACGGGTCTGGACGCTGCGCGGTTCGGCCACCCTGCCGCGACGACTCGCGGCCGAGATCGAGCGGGCGCTCGCGGTCGGCAACCGCTCGGAGCTGAAGAGGCTCTGCGAGGGGGGCGATTCTGCGCTCGCACGCCTCGCGGCGCAGGCGCTCGATCCGGCGGTGGCCCCGGATACGATCGAGTCGGCCGGGGCCTTCGAGGCGCACCGGCTGCTGCGCAATCTCCCGCTGCTCGCCGCGCTCGGCAACCTCGCGACCATGATCGGCTTGCTCGGCACCGTCCTCGGCATGATCGACGCGTTCGACCGGATCGCTCTCGTCGGCTCGGGCGACGCCCGCGTCGTCGCAGGGGGCATCTTCCTCGCGCTGATTACGACGGCCGCCGGCCTCGCCGCGGCGATCTTCGCGGTGGCTGCGCACGCGGCGCTCTCACGGCGCGCGGACGACGTCGTCGCGGAGCTCGAGCGATTGACGGGCGAGATCCGCCAATCGGTCGAGGTCCTGCCCGTCGCGAGCCGGATCGAGCTCGCCGCGGCCCGGGAAGGCAGGGCCTAGCATGCGATTCGCCCGGTCGCGGATCGACTCGTCCGGATCGCCGCTCGGGCCTCTGCTCGACGTCGTGCTGCTTCTGCTCATCTTCTTCGTCGTGACGAGCAGCTTCTCGAACCAATCCCTCGAGCTGGTCCTGCCGGCCGCCGAGTCGGGGAAGCCGCAGAGCCGGCAGGGTCTCGTCGTCGCGATCGACGCGGCGGGCGCCGTGTCGGTCGATGCGAAGCCGACCTCGCTCGACGCGCTGCGTGCCGTGCTCGTCGAGGCGCACAGTGCCGATCGCCCGATCGAGCTGCGCGCCGACCGGGCGACGGACCATGAGCACGTCGTCGCCGTGCTCGACCTGGCTCAGGCGTCGGGCGTCGAGGATCTGTCGATCGCGGTCGCCGGGGGCTCCGCCGCCGGCCGATCGGGCGCGGCCGTCGCTGGCGCGCCGGGGCCCGGTCCTGCGTCGGCTCCCGCGGCGGCCGCCGGGAGCCATTGAGCCAGCGCCGGCGCAGCGGCGACCAGCCAGACGAGAAAGGGCAGCGTGTCCGAGAGCAGGGAGGGCACGAGCGGCAGGTGCCGTGCGCGGCCCGCGCCCGTCTCGGTCAGGTTCAGCGCGAGATGTCCGCAGAAGAGCGCGAAGAGCCCGAGGACGAGGCCGATCGCCCGCCGACGCGCCGAGAGCTGGGGCGTCACGAGCAGGAGTCCGACGAAGGGAACGAAATTCACATAGCGCTGCCGGAGGGCGCCGACGCGCGCACCGTCGAAGCCGAGCGCATCGTAGATCGGCGGCGCCACGAGCTTCAGGAAGCGGCCGTATTGCATGCGACCGCCTTCCTCCCAGAGCCAGGTCAGGAGCAGCGTGAGCGCGCCGAATGCGAGCATGCGGAGCAGCGCCTTCTTCATCGCCTCACCGCCGCACGCACAGCCGGATCCAGCCGTACAGGACGCCGACGATCATCGCGATCAGCGTCGCCTGCCAGAAGTAGAGATGGAAGAAGTCGAAGGCCGCATGCCAATGGCGGCCGACGATCAGCAGCGTCGCGATTCTCAGTACGTTGAACGCGAAGATCGCGAAGCAGCCGGCGGGGATGCCGATCGCCCGTGCGCGCCAGGGGGCGGGAAAGGCCAGCACGCAGGCCGAGTAGATCAGCATCTCGAGGATCCCGACGCATTCGATGATGATCGAGACCGAGAATCCGTCGTAGGTCACGAGGTCGCCGTGGGTCGTCATGCCGGCGGTGAAGAGCGATAGGAAGGCCGAGACGGTCCGGGCCGTGAAGATCTCGAGCTGGCCGAGCGCGGGCTGGAGCCGCTCGAGGAGCAGCGTGGCGACGGCGCCGACGATGAGGAGATAGAGAAGGACGAGCAGCGGGTAGCGGAGCTGCGGATGGACGGGTCTCACGCGCCGGAGACTAACCCAAAAGGGACCGATCCCCGGCGGCCGGCCGGAAAGGCTCCTCGCTGCGATCGCCGCGGCGCTCCACGACATAGCCCCGCCCCTCGTCGGCGAAGCGGTAGCCCAGGCCGCGGACGGTCTCGACCGAGTCCCGGGCGGATCCGAGCTTGCGGCGCAGACTCTTGATGTGGGCGTCGACGCTGCGCCCCTGCAGCCCGTCCGGGCTGCCCCAGGCCTCGCGGATCAGATCGCCGCGGGAGAGCACGCGGCCGCCGGCGAGGGCGAGGCTCTCGAGCAACGAGAACTCGCGCGGCGTCAGCGGGACCATCGCACCGTCGACCCACGCGGAGCGTCGGCTCGTATCGACGACGAGCCCATCGCGCGAGGTCACGCGCTTCTCCTCGGCGACGACCGCCAGATGCGCGCTGCGCCGCAGGACCGCACGCACCCGGGAGACCAGCTCGCGCGCGAAGTAGGGCTTCGAGACGAAATCGTCGACGCCGCATTCGAAGCCGAGGATGCGATCCGCCTCGAGCGACCAGCGGCTCACGATCACGATCGGCTTCGAGGCCAGCGCCTCGCTCTCACGGATGCTGCGGCAGAGCGCGAAGCCCGAGCCGTCGGAGAGGATCAGCTCCGAGAGGACGACGTCCGGAGGCGAGCGGCGGGCGAGGGCGAGGGCTTCGGTGATGCCGGACGCTTCGAGGATCTCGAGATCGGGCCGCTCGAGGCTCTTGCGCGCGATTTCGCGGCTCTTCGCGTCGGGATCGACGACGAGGACGAGCTTGCCATGGGAGCCGGGATTCGGGGGGGACGTGTCCATTGCGTGCCTTCCCCGGCAGGAAAGCAACACACGATGACGTCTCCATGACGGGGGCGCGTGGATTCGTGCACGAAGTCGTGTCGAATGTGGCGATTGGATGAATCCGGGCGCTGCGCTTCGGACGCCCCGTCGATCCTGTGCCGGGAATGAGACGCCGGGTGCCGTCGCCAAACTCAGCGTCCGGCGGCGGCCTCTACGGCCGCGGCCCGCAGCCGATCGACGGCATCGCCCTGCTCGAGCGGGAGCTCGAGCAGCGATCGTCCCTCGTCCGTGATCAAGAGCGCCTCGGGCGCCTCCGGGATCTTCCCGACGAGCTTCTGGGCATGGACTTCGGCGGCCTGGGGATAGGCGAAGGGGACCCGCCACGCGAACGTGGTCAGCGTTTCCTTCACGCGCTCGGCCGAGCCCTCGGGCATGGCGAGCGGGAAGAAGAGCACCTGCAGGCCCGCGACCTCGCCGAGGGATCGCAATCGCTCGACGAGCGCCGGGAAGTCCGGCCGAGCGGGGTTCGCGAAGATGCAGAGGAAGCGCGTCGATTTCGCCAGCTCGGGCGTCGGATAGGGAGCGATGCCTTCGAGATCCGGGTGCAGGAGCTGTGTGCCGAAATGGGCGAGGAAGTTGGGCGCGATCTTGTGGCGGCCCCCCGCCGCGACTTCGTTGGCGCGCTCGATCAGGTCCGTGTGGTCGAGGGGAATCAGCTGATTGCCGTGGCGTCCGAAGGCGATGCGCGCGCGTCCATCCGCTTCGACGCGGATCAGCGCGCCCCGGTAGCCGGGCTTGAGCACCTGCTCCGTGCCGGGCGGAGTCCACGGCTCGACGAGGGCGACGATGTCGGGCCAGGCACGTTCGTGCTCGAGGACGTTCGCGGAGGTGATGAACGCGGCGCGATGCCCTTCGCTGCGCTCGCCCTCGTCGGCGGTCGGGGCAGAGGAGGCCGTCGTGGCGTCGGCCGCTGTGCGCATCGAATCGTCTTCAGCGGGCGAGCAGCCCAGCGTCGCCAGCGCGAGCAGGAGAACGAGAACGAGCCAGCCGATCGATCCGAGCTCGCGCATGGATGAGTCGAGCCTCCCGCGAGATGCAGTCTTCCGTAAGCGTGGGGGCCCGCATTCCGGAAGAATGCGGGCCCCGTCAGGATCCCTCGAGCCGAGGACGGTCGCCTATCGGCGGCGTCGCGAGAGGGCCATCAGGCCCATCGCGCCCGCGCCGAGCAGCTGGGCCAGGCCCGGCTCCGGAACCGCCTGCATGCCCGAGACTGCGAGGGCCGTCCAACCGGCCGTCCAGGGCGCCGAGGACGCGTCGTAGGCCCCGCGATAGGTTGCGTTCTCGAGCGGCAGGGCGGGGACGATGCCGTCCGCCATCGTGGTGTTCAGGGCGCTCGGTCGCAGATCGATCGGCGAGCCGGCCGTCAGCGCGACGGGCAGGAAGCCGCCCGTCCCCGTCGGCGTGAAGCTCGTGTCGCGCTGGTTGACTGCGAAGTTCGCGTCGTTCACCCCGTCCGCACAGCCGATGTTGCGAACGCCGTTGCTGAAGACGGTGCCCTCGGGCGAAGCCGGGGCCGAGGCCACGTCGTCGCAGGTCACCGCGTTCGCCACGATCAGACCGTTGCTCGCGTTGAGGTTCGTCGTGAAGGAACCCGTGCCGCCGCCGGCGAGGTCGAGACCCTGGCGCGTGCCGGTGTCCATGATGAGGCCGTTGTTGATCGAGCCGGCGTAGCCGTTGCGCATCTCCCAGCCGTCGTTGTCGTTCACGTGGCTGTTGAAAGTCGCGCCCTGCGCGCTGCCGGTGACCGTGAAGTTGTAGAAGTTCGAGTTCTGGAAGGGCGTCGGCTGGCCGGAGACCAGGTTGACGTCGAGGATCGCCGGCGGTCCCGGATCGAGCACGACGTCGCTGTCGTCGCCGTCGCATTCGCAGCCCTTGTCGCCGCCGACCGAGCCGAACACGCCGCTGCTGGCGTTGAAGAAGGGCAGCATCGCGACCATGAACTGGTTGGTGCCGCGGTATCCCTGGTCGACGTCGAAGGCGTCGTCGCCCGCGAACACCACCTGGAGATGGTGGCCGTTGACGGTCCCGCCGAACCATTCGATGCCGTCGTCGAAGTTGCAGTAGACCTCGATGTGGTGGAGCTCGGTGCCCGTGCCGACCCCAGCGAGGGTCAGGCCGTTCAGCTCGTTGCTGTTGCCGATCTCGTCGCCGGCGTGGCGGATCGAGATGTAGGAGAGGCTGCCGGAGCTGTCCGCGTCGTCGCCGGTCGCGACGCTGCCGCCGTAGGTCGCGTCGGCCGCCGGGAAGCCCGGAACCGTGAGACCCTCGACCGTCTTCTTGCCGAGGCCGAGGCCCGCGGCATTGGTCAGGTTCGTCGAAGCGTTGCCGAGCACCACGAGCCCGCCCCAGAGCGAGACGTTCGCGCCGCCCGCCGCGTTCAGCGGAGCGAGGGGCGTCGTCTGCGGGTTCGCATCGAGGAACATGTCGCCGGGGACCCAGGCATCGCGGAAGCCGTTGCTGTCGTCGTCGTCGGCGACGCCGTCGGCGTTGTTGTCGACCGCGGCGGTCGTCATGATGATCGGGTTGGTGGCGGTTCCGTTGGCGATGATCGTGCCGTTGTTGGTCACGATCAGGGTTCCCGGCGTACCGACGACCGAGCCGGCGAGCACGGCGGCGGTGCGCGGCTGGCCGCGGACGATCGTGCCTTCCTCGATCGTCAGCGTCGCGCCGTTCTTCACGAAGACCGGCTGCTGAAGGACGACGGTTCCAGTCCAGGTCGTGTCGACCGTGACGTCACTGCTGACGACGGTCTGCGCCCCGGCCGTCCCCGCGAATGCGGCGCCGAGAACGGCCGTGAGTGCTCCAAGAGAGCTGATTCGCATTGCGATGCCTCTGCTTCAGTGGGTGGGTTTCTAGGGTTGGTCTGCGGTCAGGAGGCCCGGAGTCGGCCGAAATCCGCCGTTTCCGGGCGCCAGCAGTATCCGGGCCGCGGATGTCGTGGGAGTCTCTTCCGTGTGACGTTCTGATGAGATCGCGCGGGCCCGACTCCGGGCCTGTGAACCCGCCGGGGATGCGCGAGCGGGGCCGCGGCGCGTGCGCTCAGAAGTCGATCTTGTATCCGACGGAGAAGGACCAGTCGCGACCCGATCGGCGGGTGCGTTCGACGATCTTCGACGAGGTCTGCTCGGGATCGTAGATCCGGCGGCGCGCCGTGTTGGTCAGGTTCTTGACGCTCATCTTGACGGTGAGGCCTTTCCAGATCTCCTGCGCCGCGACGAGATCGA
>CAUJGH010000012.1 GCA_963169575.1 Myxococcota bacterium
CCAGCTTGCCCAGCCCCTGGGCGACGGCATCATGGATGGTCAGCAGCTGCTGCCACGATCCATCGGGCATCATCGCCCCGTGGCGCAGGTTCTTCAGGCTGCAATCGAACTCCCGCTGGTCCTCGCGGCGGCGGCCTTCTCGAACGCCCCGATTTCAGCAGGGGCCGCGACGATTCCGGAGCCCGCGCGCGAGCTGCGCTTCGACGTCTTCCTCGACGAGCGTCCGATCGGCTTCCAGCGCTTCGCCCTGCAGCCGAACGACGACGGCCTGCGGGTCGAGATCCGCGCCGCCTTCGAGTTCACGCTCCTGCGCCTCAAGACGATCACCTACGACCACCGCAACGTCGAGCAGTGGCGCGGCGGCTGTCTGCAATCGATCGAGTCGACGACCCGTCAGAACGGAAAGCCCGACTACGTCTCGGGCCGCGCCGAGACGAGCGGCTTCGAGGTCGCGAGCCGGCTCGGCCGGCAGCGCATCGAAGACTGCGTCGGTTCATTCGCCTACTGGGACAAGCGCGAGATCCTGAAGCGCCGCAAGCTGCTCAACTCCCAGACGGGCGAGTACGTCGCCGTCGAGACGCGCTCGCTCGGCCGGGGGACGTTCGCGCTCGGCGAACGCGAGATCCCGGTCGAGCGCTACGTGATCGAAGGCGACGATCTCGCGATCACGCTCGCGTACGCCGTCGAAGGCGACGAATGGCTCGCCCTCGAAAGCCCGCTCTTCGGCGGCTGGAAGCTGCGCTATCGCCGAAGCGCCGAGTCGCTTCCGCCGGCCATCGCCGCGCCCAGCGCTGCCCCCGCGCCCTCCGCTGCGTCCAGCGCAGTGCCGAGCGCTGCGAAGGCCCGCTGATCGGCCTGCGCCGACGGCGGTTCGCTTGACACCACCCGATCGGAAACCGAGGGTCCGGCGCGGAGCCCGGAACCTCGATCATGACCGCCATCTCCCTCGCCGAAAGTGGATTCGTGCCCGACGGACTCGTCCGGATCGGGATCCGCGCGCTCCTGCGCGAGCGGCTGCGCGAGCTCGAGGTCGCCGATGCCGAGCATGCGATGGAGCGGCATCAGGCCTTCCTCGCGCAGGCGCGCCACTCGCCGATCGCCCTCGCGACGGAGGCCGCGAACCGCCAGCACTACGAGGTCCCGGCGGCGTTCTACGAACGGGTGCTCGGTCCGCATCGCAAATACAGCTGCGCCTATTGGCGTCCGGAGACAAGCACGCTCGCCGAGGCCGAGGCCGAGATGCTGGAGCGCGTCGCGGTCCGCGCGGCGCTCGAAGACGGCCAGCGCGTGCTCGATCTCGGCTGCGGCTGGGGCTCGTTCTCGCTCTGGCATGCGAAGCGGCATCCGAGGAGTCGCGTGCTCGCGGTCTCGAACTCGAAGAGCCAGGCCGAGTTCATCCGCGGAGCGGCGCAGCGCGCTTCGATCGGGAATCTCGAGGTCGTGACCGCGGACGTGAACGCCTTCGATCCCCGCGAGCGCTTCGACCGGATCGTCTCCGTCGAGATGTTCGAGCACGTCCGCAATCACGGCGAGCTGCTCGCCCGCATCGCGCGCTGGCTCGATCCGCAGGGGCTGCTCTTCGTCCATCATTTCGCTCATCGGCGCTCCGCCTATCCCTACGAGACCGACGGCGAGAGCGACTGGATGGCCCGGCATTTCTTCACCGGCGGCATGATGCCCTCCGACGACTGGCTGCTCGCCTTCCAGGAAGACCTCGTCGTCCTGCGCCGGCATACCGTCGACGGAACTCATTACCAGCGCACGAGCGAAGCCTGGCTCGCGAATCTCGACCGGGCGAAGCCGGAGATCCTGCCGATCTTGCGCGAGACCTACGGCGCCGGCGAGGAGCGGCTCTGGCTCCAGCGCTGGCGGCTCTTCTTCCTCGGCTGCTCCGAGCTGTTCGGTTTCCGGGGCGGGCAGGAGTGGTGGGTCTCGCATGTCCTGATGGGCCACCGCGGGCGCACGCCATGAAGATCGCGGTCGTCGGATCCGGCATCGCCGGGCTCGTCTGTGCCGACCGCCTCGGAAGGCGGCACGACGTCACGCTGCTCGAAGCGGAGCCGCGCCTCGGCGGTCATGCCCATACCGCCCCCGCCGTCGTGCAGGGCGTCGCGCACGCCGTCGACACCGGCTTCATCGTCTACAACGAGACCACCTATCCCGAATTCACCCGCCTGCTCGCGGAGCTCGGCGTCGAGACGCGACCGGCCGAGATGAGCTTCGGCCTCGCATGCGAACGCAGCGGACTCGAATGGTCGAGTCGCGGCCTGCGCGGCCTCTTCGCGACGCGCCCGCAATCGCTGCGCCGCCCCTTCCTGCGCATGCTGCGCGAGATCTTCCGCTTCGCGCGCGAAGCCCCCGGAGCGATCGAGACCCTCGATCCGAAATGCACGCTGCGCGAGCTCGTCCATTCCGGCGACTACTCCGACGCCTTCCGCGACTGGTACCTGACGCCGATGGGCGCCGCGATCTGGAGCGCCGAGCCGGGCGACCTGCTCGAGATGCCGGCGGCGAGCTTCCTGCGCTTCTTCGAGAACCACGGCCTGCTCGGCCGCGCCGGCAGCGTCCGCTGGCGCACGATCTGCGGCGGCTCGAAGACCTACGTCGACGCCCTCGCCCGCCGGATGCGCGCCGCGATCGAGCTCGGAACGCCCGTCCGCTCGGTCCGCCCCGCGGCCCGCGGCGTCGAGCTCGAGACGCGGGGCCGCGTGCGGGTCTTCGATCGCGTCGTCCTCGCCGTCCATGCGGACACGGCCCTCTCGCTGCTCGCCGATCCGACTGCCGACCAGCGCCGCATCCTCGGCGCGCTCCGCTACAGCCGGAACGAGACGATCCTGCACACCGACGTGTCGCTCCTGCCGCGCCGCTCCGCAGCCTGCGCGAGCTGGAACTACCGGATCCAGCGCGAGCAGGGCCAGGGCGTCCTCGTGACCTACGACCTCTCCCGCCTCCAGGGCATCCCCTCCGCGGAGCCCCTGCTGGTCACGCTGAACGGCCGCGCGCGCATCGATCCGAAGAAGATCCTCGCGCAATTCGACTACGCGCATCCGATCCTCGACGGGGGCGCGATCGACGCACAGCGCCAGCACGCGACGATCGACGGCGTCGGGGGCATCCATCATGCGGGCGCCGGGTGGCGCTGGGGCTTTCACGAAGACGGCGTCCAGAGCGCGCTCCGCGTCGTCCGCTCGATCGAGGCGGGCGTCTGATGGAGAGCGCGCTCTACGAAGGCCGCGTCCACCACGCCCGCCGCCTCGCCCCGCGGCACGGCTTCAGCCAGCGCCTCTGCATGCTCTACCTCGATCTCGCCGAGCTCGATCGGGTCTTCGCGGGCCGCTGGCTCTGGGGCAGCGACCGCCCGCGACTCGCGGGCTTTCGCCGCGCCGACCATCTCGGGGATCCCGCGATCTGCCTCGATGAAGCCGTGCGCACGCTGATCCGCGCGCAGACCGGACGCGCGCTCGAGGGCCCGATCCGCCTGCTGACCCAGCCCCGGATGATCGGTCACGTCTTCAATCCCGTGAGCTTCCACTACGGCTTCTCGCCCGCCGGCGAGCTCGACGCCGTCGTCGCCGACGTCCGCAACACGCCCTGGAACGAGCGCCATGCCTACGTCCTCTCCGCCGACGGCGGCCGCGTCGACGCGCGTGCGCCGAAGACCTTCCACGTCTCGCCCTTCCTCCCGATGAACCACGAATACCGCTTCACGTTCGAGACTCCGGGCGAATCCCTCGAAGCCCGCATCGAGAATTTCGCGAGCGGCGAACGCGTCTTCGACGCGCACCTCCGGCTCGAGCGCCGCGAGATCGGCACGGCTTCGCTCGCGAGCGCCCTGCTCCGCTTTCCGGGGATCTCGCTCCAGACCCTCGCCGCGATCTACTGGCAGGCCTTCCGGCTCCACCGGCTCGGTGCCCGCTTCCATCCCCATCCGGGGCCTGCCCCGCGTTCGGAGGTCCTGGCTTGAGCGACGAGGTGATGACGACGGCGCATGCGGCGACGGCGAAGCCCGGCTGGCGGACGCAGCTCGCCCGCGGCCGGGTCGAGTCGGCGCTGCGGGCGATCGGGGAAGGCGAGCTCGTGCTCGAGACCGGAGCGGATCCGGCCGTCTTTCGCGGCCCGCGGCCCGGGCCGCGGGCGACGGTCGTCGTCGACGATGCCCGCCTGTTCGGCGCGCTCGCGCTGCGCGGCGTGCTCGGCGGGGCCGAGGCCTACATGAACGGCTGGTGGCGATCGGACGATCTGGTCGCCCTGATCCGATTGCTGCTCCGCAACGCCGGGGCCTTCGATGCGCTCGAGCGCGGAAGCGCCTGGATGCGCCCGGGCCTGCGGCTCTTCCATCGCCTGCGCGACAACGACCGCTCGGGCAGCCGCCGCAACATCGAGGCCCATTACGACCTCGGCAACGACTTCTTCGCGACCTTCCTCGACGAGAGCCTGACCTATTCGTCCGCGCTCTTCGAGCGTCTCGAGGTCTCGCTCGAGGCCGCGCAGACCGCGAAATACGAACGCCTCTGCCGCAAGCTCGACCTGCGCGCCGAACACCGTGTACTCGAGATCGGCAGCGGCTGGGGCGGCTTCGCGCTCCACGCGGCTCGCACCCGCGGCTGCCGCGTCCGGACGACGACGATCTCTCGCGAGCAGCATGCGCTCGCGCGCGAGCGCGTCGCGCGGGCGGGCCTCGCGGATCGCGTCGAGGTCCTGCTCGAGGACTACCGGGATCTCTCGGGGACCTACGATCGCCTCGTCTCGATCGAGATGATCGAGGCAGTCGGACATCGACATCTGCCCCGCTTCTTCGAGGTCTGCGCCGATCGGCTCGCGCCGGACGGCACGATGGCGATCCAGGCGATCCTCGTTCCGGAGCACGCCTGGGAGGCGTCGATCCGCGGCGTCGACTTCATCAAGCGCTACATCTTTCCCGGCGGCCAGCTGGTCGGCCTCGGCGCCATCTCCCGGGCGCTCGTGTCGACGCGCCTTCGCCTCGCCCATTACGAGGACATCACGCCCCATTACGCCGAGACGCTGCGGCGCTGGCGCGAGCGATTCCGCGCCCGCCGCGGCGAGATCGCGGCGCTCGGCATGGACGAGCGCTTCTTCCGGACCTGGGATTTCTATCTCGCCTACTGCGAAGGTGCGTTCCTCGAGCGCGCGAACCTGGCCGCCCAGCTCGTCTTCGACCAGGCCGCCGCGCGGCGCGGATCCCTCGCGGAGGGGTTCGGATCGCTCTGCGAGGAGGTCGCATGAAGGTGGATCGACGACTGGCTTCGATCGTGCTCGAGCGGGCCGAGGGCGGGACGGTCGCCCTCGAATCGCTGTGGCGGGACGGCCCGGTCGTGCTCGCCTGGCTTCGCCATTTCGGTTGACTGTTCTGCCGGGAGCAAGTCACGCAGTTGCGTGACCGATGGAATTCGATCCGGGACGCCGGCGCAGCGCTCGCGATCATCGGGAACGGCAGCAGCGCCTTCGCCCGGGCGTTCCGGGAGGATCTCGCCCTCGATCCCGCCATCGTCTTGCTGGTCGATCCGACGCTTCGCTCGTACCACGCCGCCGGCCTGCGTCGGGGCCGCAGAGAGCTCGCATCACCCCGGCTCGCCGCGAACGCGTGGCGCGCCTGGCGGAGCGGATTCCGACAGGGCGCCGTGCAGGGCGATCCGTTCCAGCTCGGCGGCGCGCTCGTCGTCGGGCGCGGCGGCAGCGTGATGTACCGACATGCCGATCGGGTCGCCGGCGACCTCGCGTCGCTGGACGAGATCTTCGCCGCGCTCGCGCCGGACGCGCTCCCCTGCCCTCCGGAGCCCGCGCCTTCGCCGCTCGAGCGGCTCGGGGCGGAGGCGCTCTCGCGCATTCTCGATCCGACGATCCTGCTGTCCTTCGACCGCTCGGGCTACCGGCGGCACGCCGTCGGCTTCGCGCCGGAGGATCTCGACCGCGATCTCGAAGGACGACGCGCCGTCGTGACCGGCGCGAACTCGGGCATCGGGTTCGAGACGGCGATCGCCCTCGCCGAGCGCGGGGCCGAAGTCGTCCTCGCCTGCCGAAGCGAGGAGCGCGGCCTCGCCGCGCGCGATGCGATCCGCGCGCGAACGGGCAATCCGCGGATCTCGCTCGAACGGCTCGACGTGTCGCGTCTCGCGGACGTCCGCGCATTCGCGGAGCGCATCGCGGA
>CAUJGH010000013.1 GCA_963169575.1 Myxococcota bacterium
CTCGACGAGGCGCAGCACGACCTCGACACCCTGCGGCGATTTGAGATCGACGGCGACGCTGCGCCGACCGCGGGCGAGCACGTCGATCGGCGCGCGGCCCATGTCCCGACCGTGCGTCGCGCGGTCGATGCGGACGACGTCGGCCCCCATGTCCGCGAGCATCATGCCGCAGAACGGTCCCGGGCCGATGCCCGCGATCTCGAGAACCCGGATGCCGGAAAGCGGTCCCTTGCCCATGCCGATGATCTCCCTTTCGAAATGACTCGGAGCGCGTCGCCCGGCCTGCGCGGCCGGGGCGCCGCTCGATCTTCGCGGCCGACTATTCTTCGCGGAACGTGTTCTCGGCTTCGCCCGTGAGCACCGCCTTCAAGACCTTGCCCGTCGCGTTGCGCGGCAGCGGCTCGTTGCGGATCTCGACGTGGGTCGGAACCTTGTAGTAGGCGAGCGTCTGCGCGACCCAGTCCTGGATCGCCTTCGGCGAGAGCGCCCCGCCCGGCTGCGGCACGACGACGGCCTTCACCTCCTGGCCGAGCTCGCGGTGGTCGACGCCGACGACGGCGACCTCGAGGACGTCGGGATGATCCTCGATCCGGTTCTCGATCTCGAGCGGGTAGATGTTCTCGCCGCCGCGGATGATGAGATCGCGCTTGCGCGAGGCGAGGAAGAGCAGGCCGTTCGAGATCCGGCCGATGTCGCCGGTGCGCAGCCAGCCACCGGGAAAGAAGGCTTCCTCGGTCGCCTTGGGATTGCGCCAGTAGCCGAGCATGACGTTCGGGCCGCGCACGCAGATGTTGCCCTCTTCGTTCTCGCCGAGGCGCCGGCCCGCATCGTCGAAGATCGCGACGTCGTTGCCCGGGATCGTGCGGCCGGCGGTATCGGGATGGGCTGCGAGCATCTCGGCGCTCGCCATCGCGCAGAGGCCGCCGCATTCGGTCAGGCCGTAGCCGACGTTGAAGTCGCCGGCGGCCTGCGGAAGCTTCTCGCGCAGGGTGCGCTGCAGATCGGGAGAGAAGGCCGATCCGCCCCCGCCCGTCGAGCGGATCTGGCGGAACTGCTCGGGCTCGAACTCGGGATGCTCGACCAGGCGCCAGAGCTGGGTCGTGATGCCGCCCCAGCGCGTGACGCCCTCGGCGAGCGTCAGCTGCATGATCTTCTTCGGGTCGAAGCGGCCCGTCGTCCAGACGAGCTTCATGCCCGTCGCCGGGCCCATCAGCGCGCCCGCCTGGAAGCCCGAGACGTGGAAGAGCGGGCTCGACATGATCGACACGGCCGGCCCCGCTGCGGGCTCTGCGGGCGGATGCGTGAGTCCGCGGACGGCGCCGTTCAGGAACGAGAGCATCAGGAAGGCGATGAAGTTGCGATGGGAGATCATCGCGCCCTTCGGCCGGCCCGTCGTTCCGCTCGTGAACATGATCGCGGCGAGATCGTCCTCGCCGATCGGATGATCGGCGAGCTGCGCGCTGCGATCGAAGGCGAGATAGTCGCCGAAGCCGTCGTCCATGGAGATCGTCTCGACGCCCGGCGCGCCGCCTGCGAGGCGCGCGAGGCGGGCGCCGTCGGCGACGAGCAGATCGGGTTCACCGAGCTCGAGGCCGTAGCGAATCTCGTCGCCCTGCCACCAGCCGTTCATCGCGACGACCGTGCCGCCGAGGGTCAGCGTCGCCCAGGCCGTCAGCACCCATTCGGGGCTGTTCGCGCCGAGGATCGCGACGCGGCTCCCGGGGCCGATCCCATGCTTCGCGCGCAGCGCCGCGGCGACCGAAGCGACGAGGCGTTCGTGCTCGCGGAAGGTCCAGCGCGGACCCGAATCCCAGACCGCCAGCTCCGCATCCCCGAACTGCACCGAGCGCGCCAGCAGATCCCGCAGCGAGCGGAAGCGATTCTTGAAGACGGGCATCGAGACGCCGTTCACCGGCTCGTCGACCAGCTCGAAGGGAGCGCCGGGCCCGGTCAGCGTCGCCACCGCCTGCTCGAAGGCCATGCCCGTTCTCGTCATCCTGCTTCTCTCCTTCAGCGTCGATCCGCTGCGCCCCGCCCTCGACCGCCCGTCGCTGCGCGCGCCGGTGCTCGTAGGTCCCGGGCGGATCCGCATGCTCTTTCAGGCGGCCCGATTTCGCAATGCGCCCGGGCTCAGCCTGGATCGAGCAGCCGGGCGACGTCCTGCCAGTCGCGGCAGCGGACGAGCCGATCGAGAATGCGGCGCGGGAGGTGCCCGACCTCGCGATTCCAGGGCCGATCCATCAGCGCGACGGGCAGATCGAGATCCTCGACGAGGCGGACCGCGGTCGAGAGGCTGTCTTCGACGGCGAGCTCGAAACCGAAGGCCGGCAGGTCCTCGAAGCGCAGGGCCGGCAGGCCGCCGTCGTTCCAGTCCGGGCGGCCCCATTTATCGAGATGGTGCAGCGCGTCGTGGGGCATGGCGTGGGTCTCGAGCCAGCGGCGCGAGGCGTGGGTCGTGATGGGCGGGCGGCCGGTCACGAGGGTGATCGAATGGCCGGCGGCCTTCCAGCGCGCGAGGACCGGGGCGGCATCGGCGTGGGGGGCGATCGATTCGATGACCTCGTCTCGATGCGCGACGTGCATGAATCGGCGGATGCCCTCGGCGTCGAGGCCGAAGGGGCGCGCGAGATCGAAGTCGCGGACGTGCTCGATCTCGACGCGTCGATCGTGGAGCTCGTGGAGCAGATCGACGAGCCGTTCGATCGTCGCCGAGAGGACGTCGTCGATGTCGACGTAGAGGCTGCGCGGACTCAAGCCGAAGGTTCTCCGGCGGCCGCGACCGCGACCGGCGCCTCGGCGATCTCCGCCTCGCCC
>CAUJGH010000014.1 GCA_963169575.1 Myxococcota bacterium
CTGCCATTCGGTCCCGAGCACGCCCGCGAGCGCAGCGATCTCCGTCTCGAGCGCGGCGGCTGCCTCCTCGCGGCGCGGCAGCTGCTCGACGGTGCTGCGATAGCGACCGAGCTCCTGATGAAGGGATTCGATCCGCTCGAGCGCGGCGAGGATCTTCGGCGCGAGCACCAGCGCTGCCTCGCGCTCCGACTCCCGCGTGATGCGTGCGAGCGCTTCGCGTCGCTCTTCTTCGGCACGCGCCAGCGCCTGGCGCGACTCCTTCAGTCGGCGCGCCCGCGAAAGCTCGGCCCGCGCCGCCTCGATCCCCGCCTCGAGCCGGGCGACCCGGGCCGAAAGACTTTCGACGCGCTTCGACTGCTCCTCGAATACGCTCGGCGCGAGCGCCTGATCCCGGATCGCGTCCTGGAGCGATTTCCATTCCGCGATTGCCGCGTTGATGCGCTGCTTCTGGCCGCGCGGCACGAACAGCGCGGCCGCCTCGCTCTCGAGTCGATCGATCAGCTGGCGCAGATGGACGACGCCCAGTCCGGCGCCGAAGAGCGCACGCCCGAGCTCGCCCCCCTCTTCGAGCAGCGACCGCGAGCCCTCGACGAGTCCCGGATGATCGAGGCCATAGAAATGCGCGAACACCGATTCGGGCACGCTCTCCGTGAGTGCCTCGAGCCGGGCGATGGCCTCGGCGATGTTCCCGGCGAGGGTCCCGGCCTGAGTCCCGGCCTGAGTCCCGGCAAGGGAACCCCCGACCTCGCCGGAGAGCGTCTGCTTCGTGCCTTTGCGACGAAAGAGCGTCGCCTCGATGCCATCCGCGAAGCAGACCCGCGCGCCGACGCGCAGATCCGGATGGGGATGGATGAAGTTGTCCGGCGACTTCACCGGAATCCCATAGAGAAAGCCGCGGATTGCCCGCAGCGCCGAGCTCTTGCCCGCTTCGTTGGCGCCGTGGATCACGCAGAGTCCGGGATCCGAGGGGCCCCCGAGCGAGAGCACGCGGTTCGTGAAGGGCCCGAACGCTTCGAGATGGAGCTCGGCGAATCTCATGATGCGTCTTCACCGTCGAGCAGCCGCGACCAGAGCAGATCGCGAACGGCCGGCATCCGCTCCCGCAGCCACTCCGGATCCGTCGGGTCGCAGCGCTCGTCGCCGCCCTCTGCACCGCCCGTCACGAAGGGGACGGGCAGCTTGCGCTTGAGATCCTCGAATACCGTGCCGGCGCTGGCGGGATCGAAGGGCGTCGCCTGCAGCGCCTCGACCCGGCGCAGCAGGCCGGCGAGCGCGTCGTCGCGCCCGAGCAGCGAAGCGAGCACGCGCGGGCTGCGGGTCGCGAGCTCGATCCGCTCGAGCCAGACACCAGGCTCCCCGCGCTCGGCCGCGAGCCCGCGGAGCTCGAACCGCCAGCGTTCGGGCTCGCGCACGAAGCCATCATGCAGCGCGGTCGTCCCCGTCACCCGGATCCGTGCGGCGAGCAGGCGGCCGTCCGCCGCCTCCTGCGCCTGCGCGAGCGCCTCGGCGAAGCGAGCGAGGGCGTCGTCCGCCTGCTTGCTCCCCGCGAGATCGACGTCGATGCACGCCCAGCGCACCACGTCGAGGTCGCGGTGCTCGACGTCGACGACCCGGCCGTGCTCGACCGTCACCAGGGTCGCGCCCTTGCCGCCCGTCTCCCGGGCGTGTCGCCCCTGGAGGTTGCCCGGGAAGACGATCCACGGATCGCGCGACACGATCTCGCGTCGATGGACATGGCCGAGGGCCCAGTAGGCGTAGCCCTTCGCGCGCAGGGCCGGGGCGGTACAGGGAGCGTAGGCCGCATGGCCGGGGCGGCCGTCGAGGGAGGTATGCAGGAGGCCGATCTCGAAGCGGCCCCGCTCGGCCGCGGGGTAGTCGGCCGCGAGGTCCTCGCTGACGCGGCGCGCGGGGAAGCTCTGCCCGTGGATCGCGACGTCGAGCTCGGGCAGCAGAACGGTCTCGGGGCTGCGCGAGGCGTAGTGATGAACGTTCGCCGGGAGCGTGAGCCGCTTCGTGATCTGGCTCGCGGCGTCGTGGTTGCCGGAGACGAGGTGGACGGGGATGCCGGCCTCGGCCAGGCGCCGCATCTGCCCGACGAAGAAGAGGCCCGTGTTGTAGTCCTTCCAATCGCCGTCGTAGAGATCCCCCGCGAGCAGGAGGAAGGCAACCTGCTCCTCGATCGCCAGCTCGACCAGCCGTTCGAAAGCCCGCCGCGGCGCCGCGCGAACCGCCTCGACCGGGGCTTCCGGATAGCGCTCGAGGCCCTGGAGCGGGCTGTCGAGATGGATGTCCGCGGCATGCAGGAAGCGAAACACGAGGGGCGCTCCGGAAATTGATCGCCCGGGGGAGGCGCCCCGGGGACCTGCGCATTGTACGCAAGCTCCGCGACGGATCCGGTCACGCGCGGACTCCCGGTCCGGCGCCCGCCGCCTCGTGCCGACGAGACAAACCGGAACCAGACGCGGCATCATGACCACTCACGAGCGACGGCAGGCGGTGCGCACACCGCATCCTTCCCTTCCGTCCGAGGAGTCCAGACCATGAGGGTCGTCGACACGCTGCTCGGAATCCTGATCGGACTCGCCACGGCCGGCCTCGACGCCGGCGTCGCCCGGGCCCTCGAGCCCCGCCTCGATGCCGGCGGCTTCCGCGACGAAGATCGCGAGGTCGCCGCAGAGATCGCCGGCTTTTCCGCAGAAGAGCGTCATGCCGCCCTCGTCGCGGCCGGTCATCCCGAGGATCTGCTCGAGGTCCAGCAGATCCAGACGGAGTCGGCGGACGCCTTCGCGGATCTCGTCGACGGATTCTCGCGGGACGACCAGGAACAGATCTGGGACCTCGTCCGCTACCCCGGGCTCGTCGCCGATCTCGCGCGTGGCGGGCCGAAGACCGACGCCGAGCTCGATCGCATCGCCGCCCGTCATCCCGAGGCGATTCGGGAAGCGATCCGTCGCGAGGGCCGAGAACGTTATGCGACCTGGGTCGAGATCTACGCCCTCGACCTCGAGGCCGAGCAGGAATTCAGTCGTGTGATCGCGCGGCATCCGGCCGAGGTGCGGAGCGCCTTCGAGCGACTGCGCGGGCGACCCGACCTGCTCTCCGTGCTCGTCGAGAACGTCGGGGTCGCGACCCGCATCGGCGCCGCCTATCGCGAGGACCCGACGCGCGTCGAGGCGCGCTTCGACACGCTCCATCAGGAGGTCCTCGCCGCGCGACGCGATCAGGAGAAGTCCTGGGCCGCCGAGCTCGAGGATCCCGAGGCGCGTCGTGAGCTCGAGACGGCGGCGCGCGATTTCGCCGAGGACCAGGGCTACGACCTCGACGCGGCCGACGCCCCGGCCGTGCAGACCCGCGTCGTCCACGTCGACCATTACGTCAATGCGAATCCCTATCCCTATTGGTTCGGCTATCCGACCTGGTACGCCTATCCCTACTGGTATCCGGCGTCGGTCTGGAGCCACGTCGGATTCCAATTCGGCAGCGGCATCGGCTACGTCTCGGTCGGACTTCCTTCGCCCTACTTCCTCGGCTGGTACAACGATTTCTACTATGGGCCGCGCTACGGCTATGGCTACGGCGGCGGTTATTGGGGCCGTCCCTACGGTTATTACGCCGGCCCCCGCTCGTACCGCCATTTCCATTCGGCCCGCTACTACGACGATCATCGCCGGCAGGTCTTTCATGGCCACCGCCGCGGCGACGATCGGGACGGTCGGGACGGACGCCCGTATGTCGGCCATTCCGGCCGACGGGATGCACAGGACCGTCTGATGCGGCGCTCGGCTCGGGAGACGGATACCCGCATCGGGGATCGCGCGGCGACGGGGCGCGATGCGGCGCGCGCGCGCGAGGGTTTCGATCGGCGCGGCCAGAGCGAGCGCTGGCAGAGTCGCGGCCGTTCGGCCGACGACGGTCGGCGACGCGGCGGCTCCGAGGTTGCACCGGGATCCGGCGGCGGCCCGGATTCCGCCGGCCCTGGCAATCGATTCCGGCGCCGCGACGGCGATCCGCGCGATCGGCAGTGGACCTCGACTCCGGGCGAGTCGCGCATCGAGCGGCGGCCCGGCACGCGGACGGAGAGCGGCACGGCGCCGCCGCAGGGCAACCCGGGCACCGCGTACGAACGGCCGCGTAGCGGGAGCACGCCGCCCGATGTCTCGAGCGGACCGCCGAGCCGGCTCGCGCGGGCAGATCGTTTCGGCGTCGCCCCCCGCAACGAGCGCATCGCGCCGCCGCGCTCGGCCGATCGCGGCGCAGCCGTCGCCCGAGAGCGCGTTCGAATGCCGGCGAGCCAGGACGGCCGCCGCGGCAATGCCTCGTTCTCCTCGAGCGCAGGTGCAGCGCGCGAGCGATTCGCGCGTGCGGGAGCCGAGCGTTCCGCGATCCGGTCGGGCGGAGCCGAGCGTTCCGCGATCCGGTCGGGCGGGGCCGAGCGCTCCGCGCCGCGCATGATCCGGTCGGGTGGCAGCGGGGGCCGGGGCGGCGAGCGCGCCGTCGGTGCACCGCGATCCGGCGGCCAGATGCAGAAGAGCGCGAATCGAAGCGGTTCGTCGAGCCAGCAGAG
>CAUJGH010000015.1 GCA_963169575.1 Myxococcota bacterium
CGCGAGCTCCGGCCCCGTCAGCGCGCGCGAGGCGTCGATCAGATAGACGAATTCGCTCTCGAGATCGCCGAGCGCAGGCGACAGCGCCTGCAGCGCGAGCAGGAGTCGCCTTCGCCTTGCGTCCGAATGGGCGGGCGCTCCGCGCAGGGAGAACATCGCAGCCTCGGGACGGCCGCAGCCATCGTGTAGGGTCGCGCGCCCGGGGAGGCGACGTCGACGGTCCGGTACGCGCCCATACTACGACGCGCGGGCGGTGCCGGCCAGAGAGGCGGCGCTCTTCGCGCTACTCGAGCAGGCGCAGGATGATCCGCATGTTCGCGTTGGCCTGACCGAGGACCGCGACGGCCGACTCCTGCAGGATCTGGGCACGCGTGAGCCGCGCGCTCTCGAGGGCGAAGTCCGTATCCCGGATGCGGGACTCGGCGGCAGAATGCGCTTCGATCTGGGCGCCGAGCAGGCGGGAGCGCGATTCGAGGCGGTTTTCCGCGATGCCGAAGCGGGCGGCGAGGGCGCTGACATTGGCGATGGCCGTGTCGAGGGTCGTGAGGCCGGACCCGGCGGCGTCCGAGGTCGCGATCGCGAGGCTGCCGACGCCGATCGCGGAGGTTCCGGCGTCGACGCCGGAGACCGTGATCGTATCGCCCGCCTGGGTTCCGACCGCCAGCGCGATCTGGAGCGAATCGTCCGCGAGCGGATTGAAGCGCCCGAAGCTCGTCGTCGAGGCGATCGCGTCGATGTCGCTCAGCAAGGCCTGGAACTGGGTATTCAGCTGAGCGCGGGTCTGCCCGCTGAGGGCGCCGGATGCCGATTGAACCGCCAGACCGCGCGCCTCCGAGAGCAGCGAGGCGATCTCGGAGAGCCCCGACTGGGCGACCTGGGCGAGGCCGATGCCGTCGTTCGTATTGAGCTGGGCGCGCGAGAGGCTGGCGACCTCGGCGCGGAAGCGATCGGCGATCGCGAGGCCTGCCGGGTCGTCGGCGGCGCTGTTGATCCGCCGGCCCGAGGCCAGGCGCGCGCTCGAGCGGGCGACGTCGCTCCCGGCCTGGTTGAGGGATCGGATGGCTGCGTACGAGATGCCGATCGAACCGATTCGCATGGACATGCTGGCCCCTTCGTGCCAGCGCAGTCCACCCCTCGATGACCACGCCTACCGTGGCATGGCAATTCGGCTTTCAGATTGAAAGGGTGAAGCGGTTTTCCATCTTTCGTTCTGAAATGCCGGATTCCCCGGAGCAAGCGGGCGGCAGCCCGCGCGCACTCAGGCGCCGAGCGCCGCCAGGGTCACCTGCTTGCGTCGCGCGGCCAGCGCCTCGGCGGACTCCTCGAGGACGACCTCGTCGGGCTCGATCTCGAAGATCGTCTGGCCCCCCCGAACGACCGCGCCGTCCGAGTCGAGCATGAGATTCTTCTTCACCGTCCCGGCGAAAGGCGCGAGAACCTTGTTGAACATCTTCATCACCTCGATGATGAACAGCGGCTGCCCCGCCTCGAAATGGTCGCCTTCGGAGACCAGCGGATCCATGTGGGGCGCCTCGCGCGAATAATACGAGCCGCCGCTCGGCGCGACGATCTCGTTGGCGCTCGCCTTCGGCGGCGGTGCGAGCGCGCGGCGCAGATTGGCCGCTCTCTCCTCGTCGAGGAAGGCCTTCGGGAAGACCGGCTCGAGCGCGTCGTTGACCTCGATGTCGAGCAGGCCCGACTGGATTCCCAGTCGCGGGATCAGGAGCAGCAGCGCCGCCGCCGCCTGGAAGCCGCGATGGCTCGCGCGACAGGCCTGCAGGGCGGCTTCGCCGCCGAGCGCCGAAGCCGCCGAAGCGGCCTCGAGCCGTTCCGCGAGCAAAGGCCATTCGCTCGTGCCGAGCTTCTTCGCGAGCGCGTCGTAGAACGCCTCGGCGCTGGTCAGCAACACGTCGTCATGGGACCAGATCGTCTCGCTCGGCGGCTTCCCGGGCGTCGGCTCCATGTTCAGGTAGTGGTAGATCCGGCGCAGGAAAGTGACCGGATTCTCGGCGAATTCGACCTTGCTCCCGCTTCGCTTCCAGAGCCGTCCGTCGTAGAGGCCGAGGAAGCCGGCGAGCGCATGCGGATCGCCGAGCAGGCGGCCGAGCGGCCGCAGGTAGAGGGTCTCCTGGGCCGCGTAGGATTCGCGAGCGGATTTGCCGGGAAGGGCTCGGCCGACGTGCGCTGCGGCGAGCTCGAGGTCGACGTCCTTCGCGAGCGTCTGGAGCGCTCCGACGGCGGCGAGGTAGGGGCCCATGAAGCGCGTGTTCGGCTTCATCATGGGCTCGACGCCGAGCGTCCAGTTCACGAGCCCGTAATGGAGCGGCACGCTCGTCTCGAGATCGTCGCCGCGCAGCTCCATCCGGCGCAGGATCTCCGAAAGACGTGCGAGGTTGTCGCGCCGGCTCTCGCCGGTGCAGAGCACGAGGGCGATGTTCGAGTCGTAGGCACCGGCGAGGTTGTAGTAGGGGAAGCTGCCGGTGTCGGGATTGCGCGTTCCGATGCCCTGATCGTCGCGGTGCTCGAAGGCGAGCGGCCTCGACCAGCCGCGGATGACGCCGCCGGCATGCGGCTGGAGCGCGGCGTTCACCGCGTTGACCCGCACCTCCGCCGCCGAGATCGCGCGCAGGATCCGGCGCGGCTTCGGCAGCCGCTTCCCGTGCAGTGCGAGCAGCACCATCGTCTCGATCAGCCGCTCGACCTCGAAGTAGTCGGTCGGATCGGCGGGGTTGGTGAAACGGAGCTTGTAGGCGAGCTCGGAGCAGCCGTGCTCGACCTGGATGCGCGTGTTCATCTCCATGAAGAAATGATCGAAGCCTTCGACGATGCATTCGAAGGTCGAGACGTTGTCGAGCCGGACGCCCTCGCCAAAGCGGACGCCGTCGGCCTCCATCGCCGCGAGCGTCTCGCGCTCGCGCGTCAGGTTCGCGCGGTGGGCGGGGTTCTTCGTCGCCTGCGCCTCGACCTCGAGCAGCTCGTCGGTCAGCGAGAACTCGAGCTGCTTCTGCTCGCGCATCTGGATCGAGCAGTCGCGCCCGCCCATCGTGATGCACCATTCACCGTTGCCGACGACCTGGATCTCGTTGTGGCGCGTCGTCTCGAGGTTCAGCTCGATCAGGAAGTTCCGGTTCGACCCGGGCTCGAGCACCTTCTGCTCGGCCAGGATGTCCATCACCGCCGTCGCCGCCTCGGCGGGCGCGGAGACCACGCGCTGACCCTTGCCGCCGCCGCCGCCGATGCACTTGAAGCGGATGCGCCGGCCCGGATACTGCTTCCAGATCAGGATCGACTCGCGTTCGGCGATCTTCTGGAGCTCCGGGATCGTGACCAGCTCGATCGACTGCGCATAACCCGCCTGCAGCAGGCGCTCGGCGTTCTCGACGCGATCGACGGCGTCGCTCCAATGGAACTCGAGGTCCTTTTCCCGGGCGATCCGTTCCAGCGCCTGGCCGTCGGGCGCGCGCTCGAGGAGCGCGAGGGCCGATGGATTGTCGACGCCCGGGACGACCGCGTTGCCGAGGGAGCGGGCGAGCTTCTTCGCCTCGTCCTTCGCGCCGGCGCTGCGCAGCACATGGGCCGAGGGACCGATGAAGCGGACCTTCGAGGCTTCGATCGCCGAGATGAAGTCGGCGTCTTCGGCCATGAAGCCATAGCCTGCGAAGATGTGGGTGTAGCCGTTCGACTCGGCGATCTCGAGGATCTCGCGGATGCGCGCGAGCTTCTCTTCCTGGCCGACGCCCATGTAGTCCGGGACGCGGTGGACGTTGCCGGGGAAGCGCAGGCTCCGCAGCTCGGGCGCCAGGCAGCGCGGATAGACGACCGAGTCCTTCTCCGAGAGCAGCATCCCGTACTCGCGGACGCCGATCTCGTCGAAGACGTCGAACGCCTCCTTGCGCACCGGTCCGCGGCAAACGACCAGGCATTTGACGTCGGACACGTCGAAGGAGCGCACCCACGCGGATTCGGCCTCGGCGGCCCGGATCTTTTCGCCCTTGCGATTCAACATCTTGATTGTCGTCCTACTCGTGCTCGCGCTGCGGTCCGCCCATCGGAGTCGGCTGGTACCGTCGCATCAGGAAATCGAGGTGGTGGGCGAGGGCACGTCGGCTCTCGCCCGGCATGACGATCCGGGAGACGCTGCCCAGGGACAGCGCTTCCTTCGGATTCATGAGCTGCTCTTCGTAGCGGGCGTTCAGCGCCGCCAGGGCCTGATCGCGGTCGCGATTCGCATCCGCTGCGGAGGCGCCGCCCGCGACCGCATTCTTGTGCTGGTCGGCGATCGCGCGCAGCTCGTCCTTGAAGACGAAATCCTTGCCCGCCGCGCCCATCACGGCGAC
>CAUJGH010000016.1 GCA_963169575.1 Myxococcota bacterium
CCCGCAGACCGCGGCCGCGACGACCGTCAACCGCTTCTGCTCCTCGGGCTCGCAGGCGATCATGATGGCCGCGAACCAGATCCTGCAGGAGGGTGCGGAGGTCGCGATCGGTGCCGGCGTCGAGACGATCACGATGATGCAGGACGGGACCCAGAACCGGACCCGCCTCGCCAACAAGAACGCTGCCGAGCGCTTCCCCGGCCTCTATTACCCGATGGGCATCACGGCCGAGATCGTCGCGGATCGCTACAAGATCTCGCGCGAGGATCAGGATCAGTACGCGCTCCAGAGCCAGCAGCGTTATGCGAAGGCCGTGGCGGCAGGCTGGGTCGCCGACGAGATCGCCCCGATGAAGGTGACCCGCAAGGTGACGCCGAAGGAGGGCGAGCCCTTCGAGGAGGCGTTCACCGTCGAGAAGGACGAGTGCAACCGCGCCGATACGACGATCGAAGGTCTGCGCAAGCTCGCCCCGGTCTTCAAGAAGGCCGAAGAGGGCGGCACGGTCACGGCCGGCAACGCCTCCCAGCTCTCCGACGGCGCCTCCGCGACGCTGGTGATGTCGATGGATCGCGCGAAGCAGCTCGGCATCCAGCCTCTCGCGATCTACCGCGGGACGGCGGTCGCCGGCTGCGGTCCCGAGGAGATGGGCATCGGCCCGGTCTTCGCGGTGCCGAAGCTCCTGAAGCGCCACGGCCTCACGATGAACGACATCGACATCGTCGAGCTCAACGAGGCCTTCGCCTCGCAGGTCCTCTACTGCCAGCGAAAGCTCGAGATCCCGAACGAGAAGCTGAATCCGTCGGGCGGCTCGATCTCGATCGGCCATCCCTTCGGCATGACGGGCTCGCGCATGACGGGTCTGCTCGTCCGCGAGCTGCGCCGCTCGGGCAAGCGCTACGGCATCGTGACGATGTGCATCGGCGGCGGCCAGGGCCTCGCGTCGCTGTTCGAGGCCTGCTGAGCGCCGGCCGGCCCGGGCGACCGGCCCGGGCGAAGAGTGAGCCGCGCGCGACGAACGGGATCGATGGGAAGAACCAGCAAGGGAGAGCGAGCGATGGCGGGACCCCAGATCGACGGCGGCGAGATCGCGAACTGGCCGATCCTCAAGATCGACTACCGGACGGACAAGGCGCGCCTCGCATCGCTGCTCCCGCCCGGGATCGATCCCGGGCGCGAGCCGAACGTCCATCTCTCGATCTATCAGGTCGCCGTCCCGGACGTCCCCGAGTACGGCATCTTCATAACGGTCGACGCCGACTACCGCGGAGTCCAGGGCGTCTACACCCTCGGCTACGGCATCGACCAGGAATCGGCGATCTTCATCAGCCGGGACATGAACGGCCAGCCGAAGTTTCCCTGCCAGACCGACTACTACCGGTTCGGCGATGCCGTGACCGCGCGCTGTACCCATCAGGGCTACACGTTCGTCGAGTTCGAGGGCAAGGTCGCGGCGACGCTGCCGATTCCGGCGGACCACGAAGAGAACGAGTGGTGGATCAAGGTCTCGCGCGCCGTCGGCGGCGTCGAGAAGGCCTACGACTTCCCGCCCCATGTCGTGCGCGTCAAGAGCAGCTATGCGACGGCCCACGTCGAGCAGGTCGACGGCGAGCTGACGCTCCTGCCGTCCAAATGGGATCCGATCGCGACGCTGCTGCCGATGCGCGAGTACCAGGGCGCGCGGCTCTGGTGGCCGAAGTTCCTCGGCCGGGCGATCACGCTCGAAGGCCGCCTCGATCCCGACGCGTACTGGCCCTTCGTCGACACCATCGGCGGCTCGCGCTGGCCGGGGACGATGGGCGGGCCGAAGCGCGCCTAGCGCGTGGCGATGCGACGGGGTCGATCTAGGCGCCCGCTCCGCGCAGGATGTTCAGCGTCCTTCGCAGCGGCTCCGCCGCGCCCCAGAGCAGCTGATCGCCGACCGTGAACGCACCGAGATAGTCGGGCCCGAGGCGCAGCTTGCGCACGCGACCGACCGGGATCCCCAGCGTTCCGGAAACCGCCGCCGGCGAGAGTTCGGCGAGGGTCGACTCCTTGTCGTTGCGGACGAGCCGGGCCCAGTCGTTGTGGCCCGCGATCAGGGCCTCGACGTCCGCGAGCGGGACGTCCCGGCGGAGCTTGATCGTGAAGGCCTGACTGTGGCAGCGCATCGCGCCGACGCGCACGCAGATCGAGTCGATCGGGATCGGGCGATCGCTGCGGCCGAGGATCTTGTTGCCTTCGGCGAAGGCCTTCCACTCTTCGCGGGTATCGCCTGCATCCATGCCGCGGTCGATCCAGGGGATCAGACTCGCCGCGAGGGGGACGCCGAAGTGCTCGGTCGGCAGCGCGTCGCTGCGCAGGACCTGCGAGACGCGCCGATCGAGCTCGAGGATGCCCGAGTCGCCGCCGTCCATCAGGTCGCGGCTCTTCTCGCCGAGCATCCCCATCTGCGCGACGAGCTCGCGCATGTGCTTCGCGCCGCCGCCCGACGCCGCCTGGTAGGTCATGCAGGTCATCCACTCGATCAGGTCCTCGGCAAAGAGGCCGCCGAGGGCGAGCAGCATGAGGCTGACGGTGCAGTTGCCGCCGATGTAGTTCTTGATGCCCGATTCGATGGCGCGGTCGATGACGGCGCGGTTCACCGGATCGAGCACGATGACCGAGTCGTCGTCCATCCTCTTCGCGCTCGCGGCATCGATCCAGTAGCCCTGCCAGCCGCGCTCGCGCAGGGCGGGCAGGACCTGCTTGGTGTAGTCGCCACCCTGGCAGGTGAGGATGCAGTCGTGGCGGGCGAGGGCGTTCACGTCGTAAGCGTCGGCGAGCGGTCGCGCGCCGGCCTTGCCGATGTCGGGGCCCGCGCCGCCGACCTGGCTGGTCGAGTAGAACGTCGCCTCGAGGCCTTCGAGATCGCGCTCGGCGCGCATGCGCTCGAGCAGCACCGATCCGACCATGCCCCGCCAGCCCACGATTCCGATGTCTTGGATCGCCATGGGGGCTATTCGTTAGCAGAATCAGCCAGATGGCGGAACACCCGGGCAGGCGGAGGTTCGAGCCCATGCCAGCAGGCCCCGCGGGCGGTAAGATGCCGGGCGCTCCGAAGGGACGGCAGCGCCCGCCGGCGCACGGGGCAAGGAGGTCGGGATGCGGGAATCGATCAGGCAGCGGGATTCGGGTCGTTGGAGCGGACGGACGAGCGGGGGCGTGTACAGCGTCGCTCGCCATCCGGCCCCGATGCTGGCGGCCCTGGCGGCGCTCGCCGTGTCGGGCTGTGCGAAGCCGTCCGTCTCGGACCTCGACGCCTATCAGGTCGTGCCGATGGATCGCGTGGTGCCGTATCCCGCGGAGGAGGAGCGCGCGAAGCGGGTGCTCGAGGTCGTCGTGGTCGATCGGCCCGCGGACGGACTCGACGAGGCGTCGCTGCTCGAGTCCCGGGCCCAGCTGCGCACGGGCCTCGAGAAGATCGTCGCCTTCTACGGCGCCGCCGTCGTCGCGCGCTCTCAGCCCGGGTTCGAAGGGGTCCGCACCGATCGCCCGGGCATGACCTTCGACGGCATCGAGCCCGAGCTCGTCACGGGCGGCGACCATGCGGTCTCCGCCCGCTTCACCACGCATCGTCATCAGTCGGTCTACGCGAAGCCGCTGAAGATGCCCTGGCAGTCGGAGGCCGACGTCGCGGAGAAGCCTGGGACCTGCACGCATACGGCGCAGGTCGCCTTCGACGTCCAGCTCGTCGAGAAGACCTGGGAGGACTTGCTTCAGCGCAGCTACCTCCTGACTCATCGGGCCGAGCAGGAGAACAAGGATCTCGACCAGGCCTGCACGATCGCGCCGGTCACCGTCGCGACACTCTTCGAGACGGCGATCGCCGAAGCGCTCGGCTGCCTCGAGCTGCCGCTCGGAACGCGGATCTCGCCGCGGGGCCACGTCCTCGCCCATCGCAAATCCCGCGAAGGCGAATCCCACATCTACCAGGTCTCCCTCGGCGCCGAACAGGGCGTCGACCCGGGCGAGCCGATCGAGATCCGCCGCGTCGAGCGCTCTGAAAATGCCGACGGTCGGGAAGTGCGGACCGAAAAAGTCATCGCGACCGGCGTCGCGACGGATCAGATCACGGCACAGGCGTCCTGGATCGCGGTCAACCCCGACGACGTCCGGGCGCCGATCCTCGAGGGCGACGTCGTCCGCCGTCATTTCCAGAAGGACCTGATCGAGAACCTCACGGGTCCGAGCTGCAAGCAGATCCTGACCGAGCGTTAGGCGAGATGCGTTCGGGCCTCGCCCCGCGCCCTGGCGCCCCGGCAGGCCGAACGCAGGAGGCATTTCAGGATCATGTTGCTCGAGCTCGCCCGCGAGCGCCCCGACGCGCTCGCCCTCGACGACGGCACGCAAACGCGGACACGGGCCGAGCTCGTGGATCGCGCGCAGCGTTTCGGCCATTTCCTGAACCACGAAGCGGGCCTCGCGCCCGGCAGCCATCTCGCGCTCTTGATGGGCAATCGGGTCGAGGGCATCGAATGCCTGCTCGGCGGCATCTTCGCGGGGCTCTGGGTCACGCCCATCAACTGGCACCTCGCCGAAGAGGAGATCGACTACGTCGTCGGTGATTCCGGCGCGCGAATCCTCGTGACGGACGAACGCTTCGCGGCGACGGCGAAGCGCGTGGCGGCGAAGCATCCGGGCGTGTCGGTGATCGAGGTCGGCGATCCGTTCGACCGTCTGCTGGAAGGCGTGCGGCCCCGGCCGCTCGACCTCGAGGCGCCGGCCGGCGGCAACATGATCTATACGAGCGGAACGACGGGACGGCCGAAGGGCGTCCAGCGCGCGCGTCCCGCGAGTCTCGGCGCCGCGTTCGAGGGCTGGGTGCGTTATGGCCGCTCGATCGGGCTCGACGGCTCGGGACCGCATCTGATCACCGGTCCGATGTACCACGCCGCGCCCCTCATGTTCGCCGTCTACGACCACGCGGGCGGCGCGCCGATCGTCATCCTGCCGCGCTGGGACGACCACGAGGCGCTCGAGATTCTGGGGCAGCGCGAGATCGCCCACGCGCATTTCGTGCCGACGATGTTCGTCCGGCTGCTGCGGCTGCCGGAGGCCGAGCGCGCGGCGTTCCGGGCCCCTTCACTCTCGGTCGTGCTGCACGGGGCGGCGCCGATCTCGGTCGCGGTGAAGAAGCGGATGATCGAGTGGTGGGGGCCGATCCTGGTCGAGTACTGGGGCGGAACCGAGGGCGGTGTGAACACGCTGATCGGCTCGGAGGAATGGCTCGCGCATCCGGGCTCGGTCGGGCGCGCACTGCCGGGCTTCGAGGTCTTCGCGGTCGACGAGGCCGGACGCCGACTGCCGGCGGGCGAGGTCGGCGATCTCTACTGCCGCAGCCAGGCTTCGGCGCAGCCCTTCGTCTACCACGGCGATCCGGAGAAGACCGCGCGCGCCTATCTCGAGCCCGGGGTCTACACGATCGGCGACGTCGGCTCGGTCGACGCGGACGGGCATGTCCGGCTCGCCGATCGCCGCTCCAACATGATCATCTCCGGCGGCGTCAACATCTATCCCGTCGAGATCGAGCAGGTCCTGCAGGAGCATCCCGCCGTCGCCGACGTCGCCGTCTTCGGGATCCCCGACGAGGAATGGGGCGAATCGGTGAAGGCGGCGATCGAGCTGCGACCCGGCGAGGCGCCGTCTGCGGCGCTCGAGGCCGCGATCCTGGCCCACGCGCGCGCCCATCTGGCGGGCTACAAAGTCCCGCGCTCCATCGACTTCGAGGCCGAGCTGCCGCGCCATCCGAGCGGGAAGCTCTATGTCCGGCGGCTGCGCGATCCCTACTGGTCCGGGCGCGAGCGGAAGATCTGAGAGCGACCGGGGAGACGCGCGTGGCCCGAACGATCGACGAGGTGGCGCTCCGCCTTTCAAAGGAGCGGCCGGAGCTCTCCGACGCGCGTTATTCGATGCGGGCCGCCGTCGCGCTCGTGATCCGGGAGCAGGGATCGGATCTCGAAGCGCTCTTCATGCGGCGGGCCGAGCCCGAAGGGGATCCCTGGTCGGGGCATCTCGCCTTTCCGGGCGGGCGGATCGATCCCACCGATACCGGCCCGCGCATGGCCGCCGAGCGCGAGACGCTCGAGGAGCTCGAGCTCGATCTCTCGGATGCGCGCCTGCTCGGGCAGCTCTCGGACGTCCCGGGGCATGCCGAGTCGATCTGCGTCTCGGGCTTCGTCTACGGGATCGCAGGGGATCCGCTGCTGACGCCGAACTACGAGATCCGCTCCGTCTTCTGGTCGCCGCTCGACCATCTGACGGATCTCGGGCGCCAGGCGGAGAAGACGTTCAGCTACCTCGAGCATTCGATGGTGCTGCCGACGGTCCGGCTGCTCGACGATCCGCGCGCACCGGTGCTCTGGGGCATCACCTACAAATTCATGGACGAGTTCATGCGCCGGATCGGTCGCCCGATTCCGTTCATGCCCTGGGCGGATCCGGGCTGAAGCGGGACGCGAGCGCTCAACCCTTCGCTGCTGCGGCCTTCGCCGCATCGCGGTCGGCCTTCAGCAGCGCGCTCTCGCTCTGCTCGTTCTTCATGGCCTGCGCCATGCTATTCGCAGCACCGAACTGGAGCGCCTTCTTGGCGTAGGCGAGCACGATCGGATCGATCTCGGCCATCTCCTTCGCCATCGCCTTCGTCGTCGCGAGGACCTGGTCGGCGGGGACCGCGCGGTTCACGAGGCCGATCGCAGCGGCCTCGCTGCCGAGGATCTTCTTCGCCGTGAGCACGAGCTCCTGGGCCCGGGCCATGCCGACGAGCTGGGGCAGCAGATGGGTCGAACCGAGCCCCGGCAGGATGCCGAGGCGTCCGAAGACGAAACCGAGCTTCGCGTCTTCCGCGGCGATCCGGACGTCGCAGGGCATCGCCATCGTCATGCCGACGCCGACGGCATGGCCGTTGATGGCGGCGAGCACGGGCTTGCGCGCAGCGCGCATCTCGAGCGGGAGCTTGCGCAGGAAATCCTCCTCCCCGAGACGCGGTCCCTTCGAGACGTTCTTGCCGGCGGCATGCGCCGCGAGATGCTCGAGATCGGCCCCCGCACAGAACGCGCGACCGGCGCCCGTCATGATGATGGCGCGGATCTTCGCGTCGCGTTCGAGCGCGCGGAAGGCCGCCGTGAACTCTTCGCCCATTTCCGTCGTGTAGGCGTTCAGCTTGTCGGGGCGGTTCAGGGTGATCGTCGCGAGGCCGTCCTCGACGTCGAGGAGGATGTTCGAGTAGGACATGTCGGCGTGGCTCTTTCCTGGCTGGCTCGGACGCGCGGTGGGCTGCCGGCTCGCGGTCCGAAGATTCGGGAAGCGGGCGCAATCTCACACGATCTCGGCGGCGGAGACAAGTCCGAAACGCCTCGCTGGCGGCCTTCGCTCTGTTATCGTCGGCCGCGGGGACGGCGCGTCGATGTCGTCCGGAGGATCCCTTCGTTGCCTTTTCGTCGCCCGTCCGGTCCCGAGTCCGTCGTCGTTCCTGCCATCGTGCCCGTCCTCTCTTCCGCCCTCGCTCGAATCGCCCGGTTCGCGCGGCGATCTTCGGTCGTCCTCCTGCTCGTGGCCTTCGCCAGCGGCTGTCAGGATCCGGACTTCGAGATCGGATTCGACGGACCCACCGCGGAGTGGCCCGTCTGGGGCGGAACGCCCGGCGCGATCCACCACTCGCCCCTCGACCAGATCGACCGCGCGAACGTCGGCGCCCTGAAGGTCGCGTGGACCCATCGCAGCGGCGACTTCTACGACGGCTCGGGTTATTCGAAGGTGACCTCGCTGCAGGTCACGCCGCTCGTCGTCAACGCGCATCTCTACTACTGCACGCCCTTCATGCGCGTCTTCGCCCTCGATCCCGAGACCGGTGCCGAGCGCTGGGTCTTCGATCCGAAGCTGCAGGATCGCCATGGCGAAGGCCCGTATCCGCTGATCTGCCGGGGCGTCTCGTACTGGGAAGACGCGCAGGCGGCCCCCGGATCGGCCTGTGCGAAGCGGATCTTCTACGGCACCGCCGATTCGGATCTCTGGGCCCTCGACGCGGATACGGGCAAGCCCTGCGAGGCGTTCGGCGAGCAGGGAAGGGTCGAGCTGCGCGAGGGGATCGGCGAGGCGCCGGCCTGGGAATACCATCCGACCTCGCCGCCGCAGGTGATGCGGGACAAGGTGATCATCGGCGCGCTGATCGCGGACAACGTGCGCGTCGATGCGCCAGGGGGCGTCGTGCGCGCGTTCGATGCGCGGACGGGCGCGCTCGCCTGGGCCTGGGACCCCGTTCCGCCGGGCTACGAGGTGAAATCCGATCCCGCGAGCGGGCGACATTATGCCTCGGGGACGCCCAACATCTGGTCGATCATGACGGGCGATCCCGAGCGGGGCCTCGTCTACGTCCCGACCGGAAATCCGTCGCCCGACCTCTTCGGCGGGATGCGGGGCGGTCTCGACTACTACGGCAGCTCGACGGTCGCCCTCGACGCCGAGACGGGCAAGGTCGTCTGGCATCGCCAGTACGTCCACAACGACATCTGGGACTACGACACGGCGAGTCCGCCGACCCTCTTCCAGATTCCCGGCGTCGGCGGGGGCGTCCCCGGGCTCCTTCAGACGACGAAGATGGGCCACGTCTTCCTGCTGAATCGGGAGACGGGCGAGCCGCTCTATCCGATCGAGGAGCGGCCGGTGCCGCAAGGGGGCGTCCCGGAGGAGAACCTCTCGCCGACGCAGCCGTTCCCGACCCATCCGAAGCCGCTGCATCCCCTGAATCTCTCGCCCGACGATGCCTTCGGCTTCAGCTTCCTCGACCGGAACCACTGTCGCGAGCTCATCGAGGCGAATCGCTACGAGGGCATCTTCACGCCCCACGACACGAAGGGAACGATCCAGACCCCGCATACCTCGGGCGGCATGAACTGGGGCGGCGTCACGATCGACGAGAAGCGCGGGATCATGGTCGTCGTCCAGACCCACGCCGCCGTCATCAACCGCCTGATCCCGCGCGCCGAGGCCGACGGGCTGAACGAAGCGGATTTCGTCTTCCCGAACGAGTACTACGCGATGAAGGGCGCGCCGTACGCCGTCCATCGCCGGCTGCTCGCGTCCCAGTTCGGGGCGCCCTGCAATCCGCCGCCGTGGGGCAGCCTGACGGCTGTCGACCTCGTCTCGGGCGAAGTCCGCTGGAAGCGCGGGCTCGGCACGCTGCGCCACGTCGCGCAGTTCCCGGTCTGGTTGATCTTCCGCGGCGACTACGGCTCGCCTTCGTTCGGTGGTGGACTCTCGACGGACAGCGGGCTCTATTTCGTCGGCGCATCCATGGACAAGGGCTTCCGGGCCTTCGACCTCGAGACCGGCCAGGAGCTCTGGCACGACGAGCTGCCGTTCGCGGGCAATGCCGTGCCGATGACCTATCGGCTTCGACCGGACGCTCGACAGTTCGTCGTGATCGCAGCCGGAGCGAATCCGATCTCCGAGATGGGAGACGCGCTGGTGGCGTACGCCCTTCCGGAGCGGAACTGAGAAGCGACGAGCCGGCGTGACGGGGGGGCGAGCGTCAACGGCAGGCGCGTTGCCGGCTTCGCCCCTCGTCACGGCATGTTCCCGATGCCCGTCGTGTCCGGGCGACGGCCGATTCGCGTCGGGACGTGCGGCGCGAGCGTCGAGCGCGGATCGGCCTTCGGGTCAGCGCCTCAGGGGCTCGACCCGATGGCTCCGGCTCAGCTTTTCGAGTGCGTCCCGACGCTCGCGGAGCTGGAGCGTGACGCTCTCGCCGACCGTGCCCGAATCCCTGCCGGCGATCCCGAGATCGCTGCCGTTCGCGATCTTCTTCTCGTCGACGCCGACGCGGATCTCCATGTAGATCGTTTCGCCCGCGCTCGCGTGCAGGACCTGTCTACGCCAGCGCCAGCCTCCCCAGATCGCGTTGCTGAGGCGGAACTCGACTTCGTGGATTCCATCCTCGAGCTCGGCGGTCGCATACTCTTCGTCGAGGATCGGAAAAGGCCTTTCCCCGTCGAATCGGATCTCGACGGTCGAGAAGGAGTGGTGCGTATCCACTCGATAGAGGTAGACCCTCGCCGTCCCTTCTCCCGGCGGATGTGGGCCGCCGAAGAGGGGGCCTGTGGGAGCGGCCTTCGCACAGCCGAGCGAGAGCAGGGCGGTCAGGACGACGGTCGCGAGTCGCTGCGTCGGCCTCCCGCCGCGCCGCGCTGCCGCCCCGGAGTCGAGAGCTGACGAGTCGGAGGCGGAAACGACGGGCACGCCTATGCCTGAAAGCGATCCGGACGCGGACATGACTTCGTTCTCCTATCGCGCGGGGGAGCTCCTCTGGACCAGGGCGACTCCGACGTGCCCGAGCTCGTGGCGCTGCTCGACGCGCCAGGCTGCGCGCAGGAGCGCTCGCCCGATATGGGCCTCCTGCTCGATGATGCTGAGATAGCCCCCTTGCCGGAATCGCACGGTGACCTCGCAGAGTCGCCCTGCGGGCCCCGAAGCGGGCGGCAGCTCGAGTCCCCTGATCTCGACGGATTCGAGTCGGCGTCGCTGGGGGCCGAGCAGGCTCCGGACCTCGTGCCGGAGCGATCGGCGCTGTTCGGGCGTGGAGTCGGGCAGGTGGATCCGGGTCTTCATGGTGCGTTCCTTTCCGTTCGAATCGGTCTGCGTCGCGTCCTCGATCCGGGATGCCGCTCCCGGTGCTCCTTCGCGAGGAGGAGAGGACCGGCGCCGGGAGTCGACGCGGATCGAGCCGGCTGGAGGGGTTTGCGGCTCGCTCCGGGGCGTCGTCTCCTGCAGGCTTCCTGCGCGGTCCGATCCTCTCGATCCGGAGCATCGGCGGCTCGTAAATGTTTTACAAATAGGAAATAATTCAGAAACGATTCCAAAAAAAGAATGAAAGAATCCACATGGAATGGCTCAACTACCACCATCTCCTCTATTTCTACTTCGTCGCGAAGGAAGGCGGCGTCGCTCGCGCCTCCGAGGCGCTCCGGCTCGCGCAGCCGACGCTCTCGAGCCAGATCCGAAAGCTGGAGGAATCGCTGGACGAGAAGCTGTTCGAGCGGCGGGGGCGGAATCTCGTCCTGACGGAGATGGGCCGTGTCGCGTTTCGCTATGCCGAGGAGATCTTCTCGCTCGGGGGAGAGATGCGGGATGCGCTGAAAGGACGGGTCGTGGAACGCGCGCCCCGGCTTCACGTC
>CAUJGH010000017.1 GCA_963169575.1 Myxococcota bacterium
TGGTAGGTGGCCGCATTGGTCGGCGGGCCGAGGACGGTGATCTCCATGCCCCAGACGATGAAGACGTTGCCCGATACGTTCTACGCCGCCGGCGAGGCCAGCCAGCAGACGAGCGGCGAGGTATGCGCCGGATCGAAGGCATCGAAGCCGGACTCGGGCTTCTGGAAGAACTGCGCCGAGGGCCCCGTCGCGGTCATGGCGGTTCGCGCCCGGGGCATGAACGTGTTGGCCGTGACCCCGACGCGGATCAGCGCCTGCGCCGCACTGTTGGTGAGCGCGATGATGCCCGATTTGGCGGCCGAGTAGTTCGGCTGGCCCGGATCGAAGAAGAGCGCCGCCTCGGAGGCCGTCGAGAGGATGCGGCCATAGACCTGCCCTCCCTCGGCCTTCGCCTTGTTGCGCAGATACTCCGCCGCATGGCGCATGCCGCAGAAATGGCCCTTCAGATGGACCCGGATGACGGCGTCGAAATCCGCCTCGCTCATCGAGAAGAACATCTTGTCGCGCAGGAAGCCCGCGTTCGAGACGAGGATGTTGAAATCGCCGAAGGCCTTCACGGCCGTCTCGATCATGCCCTTCGATTCGTTCCAGTCGGCGACGTCGCCGAAATGCGCGACCGCCTCGCCGCCGAACGCCTTGATCTCGTCGACGACGCCACGGCCGGCGGATTCGTCCCGTCCCTGGCCGTCCGCCGAGACGCCGAAATCGTTGACGACGACGCGCGCGCCTTCCTTCGCGAGCGCGAGCGCGTGAGAGCGGCCGAGACCGCGGCCTGCGCCGGTGACGACGGCGACCTTGCCTTCCAATACGCCCATGATCCTGTCCTCTTCTCCAGTGCCTGTGCCTGTTCGCCGTCCCGCCCGCCGGCCGCCGCGTCGACGCTCTCGCGCGACGCGGCGATCGGCGATCAGAGCCGTTCGATGATCGTGCCCGTGCCGACGGCGGCGCCGCAGCACATCGTGATGAACGCCGTCCCGAGGCCGCGGCGCTCGAGCTCGTGGAGCGCCGTCACGATCAGTCGCGAGCCCGTCGCGCCGACCGGATGGCCGAGGGCGATCGCGCCGCCGTTGACGTTGACCTTCGCCATGTCGATGTCGTAGACGCCCGCCCAGGACAGCACGACCGAGGCGAACGCCTCGTTGATCTCGTAGAGATCGATGTCGTTGCGGATGCTCATGCCGGTCTTCTTCTCGATGTGCTTCGTCGCGTCGACCGGGCCGTCGAGCAGGTAGTAGGGATCGGTGCCGACGAGGCAATCGAAGACGATGCGCGCGCGGGGCTTGAGGCCGAGGGCGAGCGCCTTCTCCTTCGACATGTAGAGCACGGCCGCCGCACCATCGGAGATCTGCGACGAGTTGCCGGCGGTATGAATGCCGCCCGGCAGGATCGGCTTCAGCTCGGCGAGGCCCTCCTTCGTCGAGGGCCGGATGCCCTGGTCGCTGTCGACGACGCGCGTCGCGCCGGTCGGCTTGCCGTCGTCGCCCAGCACCGGGACCTCGATCGGCAGGATCTCGCGCTTGAAGCGCCCCTCGCTCTGGGCGCTCGCGGCCTTGCGCTGGGACTCGAGGCCGAGGGCGTCGACGTCGGCGCGGGTGTGGCCGCGGTTCTTCGCGATGCGCTCGGCCATCGTGAACTGGTCGGGCGCCGTGTCCCAGGGCCAGTTCGGCGGCTGGAAATAGCCCGGGCCGTTGATGACGTTGGCGCCGAGGCCGACGTGGCTCATCAGCTCGAGCCCGCAGGCGATGCCGACGTCGATCGTGCCGCCCTTCACGAGCGCATTGATGAGACCGTTGGCCTGCTGGCCGGAGCCGCACTGGGTATCGATCGTCGTCCCGCCGCAGGTCCAGTCGTCGCCTTCGGAGAGCCAGGCCTGGCGCGTGATGTTGTTCGACTGCTCACCGGCCTGCGTGACGCAGCCGCCGATCACCTGCTCGACGTCCGAGCCCTTGATCCCATTCCGCTGCAGCAGCGCGGTCTGGACGCGGCGCAGCAGATGGGCCGCGTGCATCCCGGAGAGATCTCCCTTGATCATCTTGCCCCGGCCGATCGGGCTTCGGATCGCGTCGACGATGACGGCTTCTCGCATGACTCTCTTACCTTCTATCTTTCGGGTTGCTGAACCACTCGCTCCATCGCGCCCGTCTGGGGGATGGCCATCCCTGGCGGACGTCCGAGCACGAGCTCGACCGACGTCCGCATCTCTTCACCGATCTTGCCCGGCGACTGTCCACCGCCGGCCCAGCTCATCATGAGCGCGAACCAGACGCGATTCAGCAGGTCGCCGACCCGCTTCTCGTCGTCCGAGATCCCGCCCGCCGCGCCGTCCACCGGCTCGCCGCGCAGCGCACCCACGATCATCTGCCGCATCAGGTCGTGGAACACACCGACCTTCTTCGCGAGCGCCGGCTCCCCCGCCGCGGTCGCCCGCAGCATCGCACGCGAGAGATTCGGCCGGCGCACCATCCCGCGCGTCGCGATCTCGAAGAATCCGACCACCCGCTCGCTCGCCTCGGCGCCCTTCGGCGGCCGCTGCCGGACGCGCTGCGCGAGGGTCCGGGTCTCCTGCTCGAGAGCCGCGACGAGCAGATCTTCCTTGCTGCGGAAACGCCGGTAGAGGGTGCCCATCGCGACGCCCGCATGGGCCGCCACGTCGCGCAGCCGGACCGCTTCGAAGCCGCCGCGCTCGGCCAGCTCGATGCTGGTCTCGACGATGCGTCGGGCGCGCTCTTCGAGGATCGGATCGGCGGTCGGCGCGGACATGGCGCCCGATTGAATCACGTTCCGCCCGCTTTTGAAACACGTTCCAGCCCCGGACGCGTGAACGGATCGTCTATCGTCGCGGCGATGTCGCCCTCCCCCGACCGAGTCGCAGCGAACGCCGAGCGTGTCCCGTCCGACGTGCAGGCGTTCTGCCGCCGGATCCTCGAGGCAGGCGACCTCGAATCGAAGCTCGCCCCGCCCTTCGACGCCGCGGGTCGCTGGCTCGACGTGGACCCTTCGGGGCCGGCGCTCGCCGTCGAGCGTCCCGCGCGGGCTCCGGGTCTGCGCATGCGGGGCGGCGGCGATCGTTTGCCCCGGCCGGGCGAGCTCGTGCAACCCGAGGCGCGCCGACTCTGTCTCGCGCGCTTCGCACACCACGAGCTGATGGCGGTCGAGTACTTCGCCTGGGCCCTGCTGCGCTGGCCGGAGCTCCCGGCGCCCCTTCGGCGCGGCTGGCTCGCCGCCCTCGCCGACGAGCAGCGCCACTGCCGCCTCTATCTCGCGCGGCTCGACGCCCTCGGCGGCCGTTTCGACGGCGACGACCATTCGGATTATTTCTGGCGCCATGCCCCTGCGATCGCAGCGTCGCC
>CAUJGH010000018.1 GCA_963169575.1 Myxococcota bacterium
GGAGTCCCCTGGGCGCGCGGGCCCGATTCTATAACATCGCCGACATGCCGACCCGACCCACACGCCTCGACTCGACGTTTTCCGGGATTCTCCACGCCGCGAAGCCGAGGCGTCCCGCCTCGCACGCTCGCGCCTTCGCGACCCCCGCGCGCGCCGCATGGGGCGCATTCGTGGCGCTGGGCGCAGCGAGCTTGGTTGCAGTGCTCGCGATGGCCGCGCCGGCGAGCGCCGAGGGCGAGCGCTGCTACGACTACGATCCCGAGCGCAACGTCTACTGGGGCGATCTCCACGTCCATACCGCCTACTCGATGGACGCCTACATGTTCGATACGCGGGTCACGCCCGCCCAGGCCTATCGTTTCGCCCGGGGCGAAGAAGTCCGTATCGGCCCGCTCGACGCGAAGGGCAAGGCGACCCTGCCCTTCCGGATCGATCGGCCGCTCGATTTCGCCGCCGTCACCGACCACTCCGAGGCCCTCGGCGGCGTCCGCGCCTGCACCGACCGGAAGAGCTCTCTCTACGACCGTCCCGTCTGCCAGGCCTATCGCAGTCCGCTCGCCGGGACGACTGCCGGCGAGACGGCCGCGGAGATCGGCCAGCGCATCGCGAGCCTGCGCTCCGAGGCGCTCTGCGGAAAGAACGGCGCGCTCTGCCGCGAGCCCTCCCTCGCCGCCTGGCAGGACATCCAGCGCGCCGCCGCGAAGTTCGACGACCAGGCTCCTGCCTGCAGCTTCACGACCTTCGTCGCCTACGAGCACACGAACACGCCCGACCTGACGAAGATCCATCGCAACGTCATCTTCCGGAACGACAAGGTCCCGACCAGCCCGATCACCGCCGCCGACGAGCCCGATCCGCTGCGCCTCTGGCAGGCCCTCGAGCGCGACTGCAAACAGGGCATCCCGGGCTGCGACGTCCTCGCGATCCCCCACAACCCCAACGTCTCGAACGGCCAGATCTTCACGATCGAATATCCCGAGGGCTCGACCGACGCGGAGCAGGCGCGCTATGCGGCGCTCCGCGCGCGCATGGAGCCCGTGACCGAGATCATGCAGATCAAGGGCGAATCCGAATGCCGCGCCGGGCTCTGGAAGGTGATGGGCGCCGACGAGGACTGCAATTTCGAGAAATACCGCGCGCTCCACGCCGCGCCCGATTGCAAGGATGGCAAGGGCTGGGGTGCGCTCGGGGGCAAGGGCTGCCAGTCGCGGCTCGACTTCGCGCGTTATGCGCTGATCGAGGGCATGCGCGAGGCGGACCGCATCGGCGTGAACCCTTATGCCTTCGGCCAGATCGCCTCGACCGACATCCATACGGGAACGCCCGGCGCGGTCACGGAATGGGAGACCGATACCTTCGATTCCCGGGTCCCGAGCCCCGGCTACAACCTCGGCGGCCTCGCCGCCGTCTGGGCCGAAGAGAACACCCGCGAATCGCTCTTCACCGCGCTCCGCCGCCGCGAGGTCTACGGCACGAGCGGCCCGCGCATGACGGTGCGACTCTTCGGCGGCTGGGACTATCCCGCCGACCTCTGTACCTCGGGCGCGCTGGTCCGCGAAGGCTCTGCGAAGGGCGTTCCGATGGGCGGCGATCTGCCGCCGCGGCCGGCGGCCTCCGGCGCGGGCAGCGGCGACGGCCAGGGCGGCGCAACGCCCGCGACGAACCCGGGCGGCCCCCGCTTCGTCGTCTCCGCGATGCGCGATGCGGGCACGCCCGGGCATCCCGGTGGCCTGCTGCAGCGGATCCAGATCGTGAAGGGCTGGGCCGATCCCGACGGCACCTTCCATCAGCAGGTCGTCGACGTCGCCGGCCGCCGCGACAACGGCGCGAGCGTCGACCCGGAGACCTGCGAGACGACGGGCCCCGGCGAGAACCAGCTCTGCGCGGTCTGGACCGATCCCGACTTCGATCCCGATCGCCGCGCCGTCTATTATGCGCGCGTCTTCGAAAATCCGAGCTGCCGCTTCACGACCCACATCTGCAATGCGACCGGGCAGGCCGGCGAAGGCGATGCCCGCCCCGCCTACTGCGACGATCCGAACTTCCCGAAGACGATCCAGGAGCGGGCCTGGACCTCGCCGATCTGGTTCACCCCGGCCGGAGCCGGAGCGAAGCGGAGCAGCGAGGTCGCGGCGCAGGCGAAGCCTTGAGCGCCGGCCTCTCGACGAGTCGCTCCGTGCGCCCCGAGCGGCGCAGGACGACCGGGCGGAGGCTGCTCCGCCCGGGCTCGCTCACGCGCCCATCTTGAAGCCGCAGAACTTGTTGCCGTCGAGATCGCGGAAATAACCGCCGTAGAAGCCCGGTCCGCGCGCGCCCGGAGCGCCTTCGTCCGATGCGCCGAGCGCGAGGGCCTTCGCGTGCAGCTTCTGCACGTTCTCCTCGGATTCCATGTTGAGCGCGATCATCACGCCGTTGCCCGGCGTCGCCTTCTGCTTGTCGAAGGGCGTGCAGATCGCGAGGATCCCGTTTCCGAAGGATTTGCCGTACATCACCATGCGCCCGTTGTTCATCAACTGCTTGACGCCGAACTCGCCCAGCAGGGCGTCGAAGAAGGCGGTCGCGCGGGGTAGATCGTTGGTGCCGAGGGTCGTATATCCCACCATGTGAGTCTCTCCTGATTCGTGTTTCGGACGCGCGGAGGACGCTAGCAGGTCGTGCGGGTTGGGAAGCGGATGGGGTGCCAGGCGTCCCGGCCGAGCGGTCCGGGGTTCGTGGCTCGAACGCACGCGTTCTGGATCGCCGGCGCGTCCATCGCCGTGCTGCGCGTGCGTTAATTACATCTCACCCCGAACCGCTCGGCCGGGACGCTCGTTGCGCCTTTGCGGATCGACTCGCACGGCCTGCATGCTGGGGGATGGGGTGGATGCTGGGGCGGGCGTCGCGGCTGGTTGGGAGGACGCGGCGGTGCTGGGTCGGGGGGCATCTCGTCTCGGCGATTGGTTATCGTGAAAATCGGGCCGTCGGCTCGGGCGGTCATGGGGGGCGGGATGAGTTTGAATGAGGTGATCGGTCTGACCGTCGATGAGAACCTCGAGCGGCGTGGATTCTTGAAGGTCATCGGCGGGCTTGCTGCTTTGCCGATCGTCGGCTGCGCAGCGAGTGCGGAGCGGCCGGGCGGCGAGGCGAGCGCTTCCGCTTCTGCGGTTCCGGGCACGAGTTTCGGCGAAGCGGGACGCGCGTTCGACGAGCTGCTCGCGAGCCTCGCACGCATGCGGGACGGAACCCTGACGCCGGCCGCCCAGATCACGAGCGCGCAGGACGTCGCCGAGGGCCATCGCCATCTGCTCCACGTTCTCGAGCAGGCGCTGATCGCAGAGCTCGAGGCGACGCCGACCCATCCCCTCGCCCAGCATCAGGTCTCCCCGATCCGCAAGAGCAACGGCGACAACGCCGACGCGATCTACTACTCGACGCCGCTCGCGCCCGGCCGGACCTATCGGCTGCGCTCGAACCAGGCCGGCGCCGTCTACTCCTCCGTCACGATCGAGGCGGGCGGCCAGCGCGGCGGTTATGCCGGGCGCATCGCCGGCGTCATCAACGACACCGATTACGACATCGCCGCCGACGGCCGCTTCGAGATCCTGCTCGGCGGCCCGCCTCGAGCTCGGGGCTGGATCGCCTTGCCCGACGACGTGTCGCGCATCAGCACCCGGCATTATTTCGAGAACGTCCGCTCCGCCGCTTCCGATCCGCTGCTCCACGTGCCGATGGAGATCGAATGCCTCGATCCCGGGCCGCCCCCGCCGCCGCCGGACGACGCCTCGATCGCCTCCGCGATCCGGCGCGTCGAGACCTACGTCCGGACGCGCACACTCGAGATGCCGCGTCCCGAAAAGATGCCGAGCTGGGTCTCGACGACGCCGAACGTCTTCGCCCCGCCGCAGAAGCCCGGCAGCCTCGCCTATGCCGCCGCCGACGCCGCCTACACGATGGCGCCCTACGCGATCGCCCCGGACGAGGCCCTGGTCCTGACCGGTCGCCTGCCCGCCTGTCGCTTCGCGAACGTGATGCTCTGGAACCGCTATCTGCAGAGCTACGACTACGTGAACCGCCGGATCTCGCTCAACCGCCGCCAGATGCGGCTCGAGCCGGACGGCCGCTACCGAATCGTAATCGCCCATCGCGATCCCGGCGTCCCGAACTGGCTCGACACCGAAGGCCGGACCACGGGCCAGATCTACTGGCGGATCATGCTGCCCGAGGCCGAAGTCGTGACGCCGCAGGCCGAACTGGTCCCGCTCGCTTCCCTCGGTGCCTGACGCGCGGAGGCACTGCGCCTGACGCGCGGGCGCCCGAAGCGCCGGGCTCGGGGCTTAACGGGCGAGATGGGGCGCCGCGCGGCCGGCAATCAGCGGCAGATCGAGATAGGTCTTGATCCCGGGCTCCGCCGCGCAGGCGTAGGGGATCGCCGAGACGCAGTGCATCGCCGTCGCGACGATGCCGTTGTTGCGCTCGAGGCCCGAGGCGATCGATTCGGGATGCCAGCCGTGGAAGGTCAGCTTCGTCTTCGGATCGCCCGTGATCTCGACCTCGAAGCGTTCGCCCTCGGGCCCGAAGGTCCAGGGCAGGCTCGGATCGCCGTCCGGGAGCGGCGCGAGGTTGCGGTCGCCCATGAACCAGTTGACGGCGGCCGTCACGACGGGCTCCCCGCGCACGAGGCCCTGCCAGGCGAAACGCTGCGCGGCGACGAGGCCCGGCGCGATCTTCCCGATCGGCGACTCGATGGGCGCGGTCGCGACGGCGATCTCGTGGATCGCGCGCTTCTCGGGGTCGAGCGCGAAGCCGAGCGTATCGGCGACCATGTCGATCGATTGCATGAAGCCGGCGCCGAGGAATTTCAACATCGGGCTCTTCTTCGCGACGGCGGGCGCCTTGCCGAAGAGCATCATCTCGTGGACGACCTCGGGCGCGCCATAGGTGCGGATGTCGGAGAACTCCTCGGCGCGCACGTGGGTGATCGCGCGGGAGAGGCCCGAGACCATGAGCGGGAAGCGCTCGGTGATGCCGCCGGGATGGATGCCGGTGCCGTGGAGCGTCGCGCGGCCCTCGCGGCAGGCGGCTTCGATCTCGCGGTTGTCGAGCCGCTTCGGATAGATCCAGCCGAGCGGCGTCACGACGCTCTTGCCCGAGCGCAGGATGCGCACGAGGACCTTCGGATCCGCCATCAGCGGGCTGTATACGACGCAGTCGGCCTCGAGCGCGAGCAGCGCGTCGACGTCGCGGGTCGTCCGCACGCCGATCGGCGCACGGCCGACGAGCTCGCCGACGTCGCGCCCTTCCTTCGCCGCTCCGTGGACCCAGCAGCCGACGAGCTCGAGCTCCGGATGGTCGAGCACGCCTTCGATGGCGGCGCGTCCGACGCCGCCCGTCGCCCATTGGATCACCTTCCAGGTCATGACTTCCCCTAACGTCCGCGGAAGACGGGCTTGCGCTTCTCGAAGAAGGCCTTGCCCGCCTCGCGGAAGTCCTCGGTATTGCAGGAGAGCAGCTCGATCGCGATGCCCGAATCCATCACGAGGTTCATGCTCTGGCGCAGATGCTGGTTCAGGACCTGCTTGGTCCAGCGCAGCGCGATCGGCGGCGCGGCCGCGAGCTTCTTCGCATGGGCGATCGCGCGATCCATCAGCTCGGCCGCGGGAACACAGTGGTTGACGAGACCCATCTCCGCGGCGCGCGGGCCGGGGACGAGCTCGCTGCCCATCAGCATCTCCTTGGCGCGGTGCGGACCGACGAGCAACGGCCAGATCACGGCACCGCCGTCGCCCGCGACCATCCCCATGCCGACGTGCGTATCGCCGATCTTCGCGTCGTCCGCCGCGTAGATGATGTCGCAGAGCAGCGCGAGGGTCGCGCCGAGACCGGCGGCGACGCCCTGAACGGCGGCGATCACGGGGGCCTCGCAGTGGACCATCTCCATGACGAGTCGGCGCGAGGGCCGGATCATGTCGAAGGGCGTCGGATCCTTCGGATAGAAGTCGACGAGGTCACCGCCCGCGCAGAATCCCCTGCCCTCGCCCGCCAGCACGATCGCGCCGACGTCGGGATCGGTGCCGAGGGGATGCCAGATCTCCTCGAGCCCGCGATGCATCGCGAGGTTGACGGCGTTGCGCTTGTCCGGCCGATTCATGCGGACGATCGCGATGCGGTCCTCGATGTCGATCTTCAGATGGTGTTCGGCGGCGAATTGCTGGTAGTCCACGTCTGCTTCCTTCGTTCGAATTCGTTCGACTTCGTTCGTCTTCGTTCGTCTTCGTTCGGATCCGGCGGTCCCGGTCCGGCCCACGCCGAGGCCTGCGCCTCAGGCGGTGCCCTGCTTCTCCGCCTTCTCTCGCACCGCGATCCGGTCCGCCCGCAGCGCTGCGCGGCGGACCTTGCCCGCATCGTCCTTCAGCATCTCGCGGACGAGCTCGAAGCTGCGCGGCACCTTGTAGC
>CAUJGH010000019.1 GCA_963169575.1 Myxococcota bacterium
GCACAGTCGGGCTCGAGCTCGAGGCCGATCAGGACCGGCTCCTCGCAGAGCGCGGCGAAGGCGGCCTCGACCTCGGCGAGCGAACGCTCGGCCGGGATCACCGCTTCGAGGATCTGGGGTCGCGGATCGACGCCGCCCGGACCGATGCCGCGCCCGGCGCCGCCCGAGAGCGCGGCCACGGCGACGACCGCGAGCGCGATCGCGCTCAGCACGATCCAGGAATCGCCGCTCGCCTGCCGACTGCGGTCCGCACGGCGTGCTTCGCCGAGATCGTCGCGGCCGTGGAATCGACTCGCCATCGTTATTCGGGATCCTCGGCCGATGGCATTCGCTCGTCGTCGGGCTGCGGCCCGCCGGCCGCCGGCTCCGCCCGCGTCGGTCCCGGCGGTGGCGTCGGCGCCGAACCCGATGTCGCCGTCGCCCCGGACGGCAGGCTCGGACCGAGCAGACCCGACAGCTTGAGCTCGTCGCCGAGCTCACGATCGCGGGTCGGAAAATGCCGGACGTTCGAGGGCGGCTCGTTGCCGCTCGCGAAGCGCTCGTACGGATCGGGCCCCTGGGCGCGGGGCGCTCCGACGCGAAAGCCCGAGAGCGAGAGCTCACGGCCGATCGGACCGTCGACCGAAGCGAGGTCGGCGCCGCGATCGGGTGCGCGTTCGGGCGCACGCTCGGCCGGTCGCTGCTGTCCCGATTCGGGCCGGGCAGGTCGCTCCTGCTCGCGCCGCGCTGCCACGATCGCGGGCGCGGTTGTCGGCGGCGCCGCCGGCGTGAGCGGCGGCGCCGCCGCGAACGGCGGAGCGGGCGCGGTCGGACCGGTCGGAGACGCCGGCGGAGCAGGCGAGGCGAGCGCCGCGTCCGCGCTCGCGGCGACGGTCGCCCTTGCGGGCGGCGGAGGCGGCGGAGGAAATGCGGAGGGGACCGGCGGAGTCGGCGCGGCGGGGCGATCGGAGAGCGGGCGCGGGTCGGGGGCCGCTGCCCAGGTCCGCTCGCGCGGCGCCAGCGAGCCGGGCCGGGCGGACCGCGTCGTCGCGTCGCCGCCGGCATCCTGGCGGGATCGCCCATCGGCCTGGAGATCGCTGCGCAGGGCCTCCATCGTCTTGTCGATCTGCTGGACCTGCTGCGTGAAGCCGCGCAGCGCATCGCCGAGCTCCTCTGCGATCCGGGCGGCGGCGCCGTCGCCTTCGCGCGAGCGCTCGGCCGCAGAGCCGCCGATCGGCGACTGGATCGCGGGGGACGCGAAGTTCGCCGCGGCCCCGGGATGCGTTCCGAGCGAGCGGGAGGCCGCGTCGAGGGCCGATGCAGAATCGGCGAGCGTGCGCGCGACGCGATCCTGCATCTGCGCGTTCTCGACCATGCGCTCGTAGGTCTCGGAGAGCCCGTTCGTCACCGAGCTCTGATAGTCGACCGCGCGCTGGAGCGCATTGCGGAGCTCGGCGAGATGATGATCGACGCCCTGTCGCACCGAGAGCGACAGCTCCTGCACGATGCTGTGCAGCGCGCCGCGCTGCTCCTGGGAGACGAGACTCGCCGCACGCGCCGAGGATTGTTCGATCCGCTGGAGCCCGCGCTCCATGCGCTCGTTCAGCTCGTGCGCGAATTGCGTCAGCTCGCGGCCGAGGATGTCGAGGCTCTTCTGCTGGGTCTGGCGCGTCAGCTCGGCGAGCTCACCCGGCGAAACGGCTTCGTAGGCCTGGACGAGGACCTCGTCGAGCCCGCGGCTGCGGGCCTCGAAGCTGCCTTCGACCAGACTGACGGCGACGGACGCGGCGATGAGGGATGCGAAGCCCCAGGCCAGGCCGCGCAGGGCGAGCCCGAGCTGGAGCGTCAGCGGATCGGCCGCGACGGCGCCGCCCGCTGCCGGCGATCCGATCGCGGACGTCGGGAGGACGCCGAACAGGACGCCGAGCACCCAGATCCCGAGCAGCACGCCCGGCAGCACCGCGAGCAGGCTCCGGCGCGGACCGACCGGCAACAGCGGCTGATCCTCGAGGACGTCGAGCAGACGGATGGGCGCGCGACCGCCGCCCTCGGCGATCTGCGCAGCGGTCCAGCGCCGCTCGAAGGCCTCGAACGGCGCGCGCAGCACCGAGTCCCGCAGCAGCTCGCGCAGCGCCGTGCGCTGGGCGGCGGCGCCCTTGGGCTCGAACTCGTCGAGGCTGTCTCGCAGGCGCCGCTCGAGGAAGAAGAGCCGGATGGCGCGCAGGGCGAGCGGTGCGAAGACGGCGACCGCGACGGCGAGCGTCACACCGAAACAGGTCCATAGCATCCGGCGGGTCGCCGGATCGCTGGACCAGAAGATTTCGGAGTAGGCGGTCGGATCACCCAATGGGACACGCTCCGGTCTGCGGACAGGCCGCCACCGTAGCACTCCCCTCCGCGCCGCCCGGCCCCCGGGTCAGGGCAGGGCCAGGTCCTCGAGTGGCGGGCAGGTGCACACCAGGTTGCGATCGCCGAAGGCGTTGTCGATGCGCGAGATCGGCGGCCAGAACTTGTGCTGCCGGGTCCAGGGGGCGGGATAGGCCGCCTGCTCGCGGCCGTAGGCGAACGGCCATTCGTCGCCGCAGACGAGATCTGCGGGATGGGGCGCGAACTTCAGCGGCGAGTCCGCCTCGGCGATCTCGCCGCGTTCGATCGCGCGGATCTCTTCGCGAATCGCGATCAGCGCGTCGCAGAGGCGATCGAGCTCTTCCTTCGATTCGCTCTCGGTCGGCTCGATCATGAGGGTGCCCGCGACGGGGAAGGACATCGTCGGGGCGTGGAAGCCGTAGTCCATCAGGCGCTTGGCGATGTCCTCGACGGTGACGAACGCGCTGCGCTCGAACGGGCGGCAATCGATGATGAACTCGTGGGCGACGCGGCCGCCGGGCCCCGAGTAGAGGATCTCGTAATGTGGTGCGAGCCGGCGCGCCATGTAGTTCGCGCTCAGGATCGCGAGCTCGGTCGCGCGCGTCAGGCCCTCGGCGCCCATCAACGCGATGTAGGTCCACGAGATCGGCAGGATCGACGCGCTCCCGAACGGCGCCGCCGAGACGGCGCCCTCGCCGAAGCCGGGATGGCCCGGCAGGAAGTCGCGCAGATGTTCGGCCGCGCAGATCGGGCCCATGCCCGGGCCGCCGCCGCCATGGGGGATCGAGAAGGTCTTGTGCAGGTTGAGATGGCAGACGTCGGCGCCGATGTCGCCGGGCGACGTCAGGCCCACCTGCGCGTTCATGTTCGCGCCGTCCATGTAGACCTGGCCGCCCGCCTCGTGGACGATCTCGCAGATCTCCTTCACGGAGACCTCGAAGACGCCGTGGGTCGAGGGGTAGGTGATCATCAGCGCGCCGAGCCGATCGCGATGTTCGGCGACGCGTCGGCGCAGGTCCCCGACGTCGATGTTGCCGCGTTCGTCGCATTGGACGGCGACGCAGCGGAAGCCTGCGACGACGGCGCTCGAGGCGTTCGTGCCGTGGGCCGACACCGGAATGAGGCAGATGTCGCGCCCGTTCTCGCCGCGCGCCTGGAAGAAGCGGCGGATCGCGAGCAGGCCGGCGTATTCGCCCTGGGAGCCGGCGTTCGGCTGGAGCGAGACGGCGGGTAGCCCCGTGATCTGGCCGAGCCAGGTCTCGAGCTGTTCGAACAGGATCGAATAACCCGCCGCCTGATCGGCCGGAGCGTAGGGATGGAGCCGGCCGAACTCGGGCCAGGTCACGGGCACCATCTCGACCGTCGCGTTCAGCTTCATCGTGCAGGAGCCGAGCGGGATCATCGAGGTCGTCAGCGAGAGATCCTTCGCCTGCAGGCGATGGATGTAGCGGAGCATCTCGGTCTCGGAGTGATGCAGCTGGAAGACCGGATGCGTCAGGAAGGGCGAGCGGCGGACGAGCACGTCCGGCAGCGGCGGCAGGCCGCCCGCCTTCTCGAGCTCCGCGGCGAGATCGGCGAAGCCGAAGGGCAGGTCGCGGTCGTTCGCGAAGGCCTCGAGGATGTCCTCGACGTCCTCGCGCGTCGTCGTCTCGTCGAGCGCGATGCCGAGGCTGCCGTCGGGACGGCCTTCGGAGTCCGGCTGCGCCGCCCTCGCGTCGGCATCGACCTTGCCCGTGTCCGTTCGTCGATAGTGGGTGCGGAAGTTCATCTCCCGCTCCCAGCCCGCGGAGAGCGCGGACTGGACGTTCATGCCGGCGCGCGGCCGCACGCGCAGGGTGTCGAAGAAGGGGAAGTCGACGACGTCGTGGCCGAGCTTGCGAAGGCCGAGCGCGAGCACGGCCGTCAGGAAGCGGACGCGCTGCGCAGTCCGCTTCAGGCCTTCGGGGCCGTGGTAGACGGCGTACATGCTGGCCATGATCGCGAGCAGGACCTGGGCGGTGCAGATGTTGCTGGTCGCCTTGTCGCGGCGGATGTGCTGCTCGCGGGTCTGGATCGCGAGGCGATAGGCGAGCTTGCCGCGGCGATCCTTCGAGATCCCGACCAGCCGGCCCGGCAGGCGCCGCGCATGCGCGTCGAGCGTCGCGAAGTAGGCCGCATGGGGACCGCCGAAGCCCATCGGGACACCGAAGCGCTGGGTCGTCCCGAAGGCGACGTCGGCGCCGAGCTCGCCGGGCGGCGTCAGCAGCGTCATCGCGAGCAGGTCCGCCGCGACGCAGGCGAGGGCGCCCGCCGCATGGGCGCGCTCGATCACCGCGCGCGGATCGAATACGCGCCCGTCGCTCGCCGGGTATTGGAGCACGACGCCGCAGCAATCGAGCGCCGCGAAGTCGGCCTGCTCCGGATCGCCGACGTGGAGCGTCATGCCGAGGGCTTCCGCGCGCGTGCGGACCACGGAGATCGTCTGCGGATGGCAATCCCAGGAGACGAAGAAGCCGCGCTTCTTCCCGCCCGAGACGGCGCGGCAGAGTCCGAGCGCCTCGGCGCCCGCCGTCGCCTCGTCGAGCAGGGAGGCATTGGCGAGCGGCAGCCCCGTCAGCTCCGCGACCATCGTCTGGAAGTTGAGCAGCGCCTCGAGACGGCCCTGCGAGATCTCGGCTTGATAGGGCGTGTACTGTGTATACCAGCCGGGGCTCTCGAGGATGTTCCGCTGGATCACGCCGGGCACGATCACGTCGTGGTAGCCCTGGCCGAGGTAGCTGCGGTGGACGCTGTTCTCCGAGGCGATCTCGCGCAGCATCGCGAGCAGCTGATGCTCGCCCATCGGCTCTTCGGGCAGACCCTCGAGCACGAGGGGCTCCTTGCGCCGGATCGACTCGGGGATCACCGCTGCGGCGAGATCCTCGAGATGCTCGAGCCCGATCGCTCGGAGCATCTCCGGGATCTGCCCGCTGCGGGGGCCCAGGTGGCGGCGCGCGAACACGTCGCTCGGTCGCGCGAAATCGGCGAGATCGGATCCGGACAAGCGGCTGCCTCGACAGGGTTCGGGCGGCGCATCGCGTCGCCTCGCTGGCGCTCACGCTGGGGGGCGCGTTCGCCTCGATCCGGGGCGGAATCGTCGCAGAGGGTTAGCACACGCGCCCCGGCGAAGGTCGCGTTTCAAAGGGCCTGATGGATCTCTTCGAGCACGAGGCGCGACTTGGCCTCGTCGCCGAAGACGCCGATCCGGATCCGGACCTCGGTCGCGTCCGGTCCCTTCGCGACGAGGCGGATGTCGACCGGATCTCCGGCCGCCGTGCGGGCCCGCCAGCGGATCTGGTTCGCGTCGCGCTCGGTCTCGACCGCGTCGTAGGAGAGGACGTCGACGGCCGTCGCGCAGGCGGCGTCGAGTCGGGCCAGCGGGGACGGCTCCCGGGAGCGCAGCTCGCCCGTCGCGAAGGCGATGGCGCTCGTCCCCGCGCCGCCGAGCAGGAGCAGCGCTCCGCAGCCGTTCGATGCGGCGACGACGGCCGTGAGCGCGGCGAGGGCCGCGCAGCGCGAGGCGCGGCGGCTCGCGCTCGATCGGGGGGTCGGGTCTGCCGGCGGGCGGTTGCGCGTCTTCACGGGGTCCAGTCTCGTACGCGCGCCACGCGCTGTCGAGTTGCATCGACACGCGAACAGGCGCGCCCTGATTCCAGTTTGAATGCCGGAGGGACGTCGCTGCGCCCACGCCGGTTCGAACGCGAGGCCCGCATGCGCCGCGCGCGCAGGAATGCATCTCGCGCACGCGAAATCTCTTCAAGACTCGCGGGGCGGGTCGCGATAAGTCGGGAGCCAAAGCGTCGGGCGCTTCGCCCGATCGACCGGAGAGAAGAGCGGATGTCGCAGAGGGGACGGATCGAGTCGGACGAGAACGGAGCGGCCAGCGTTTGGGCTCCGGGTCCGAGCGAATCGGCGAGCGCCATCGAACATCAGGCGGCCCTCGACGCGACGCTCTTCCGTTCGGAGGCCCGAGCCCGGGAGGTCGTCCTCGAGCTCGATTCGGGCCAGCTTCGGCTGCGACGCCCGAACGGCTGACCGCAGCGGCCTCGCCCCTTCCTCTCCCCTGCCTGGCCCCCGCGGGTCGAGCTTCCTTTATCAAGAAATCTCCACGGACCGGTGTTAACGTGGTTCGCGAGGCCCCGCGCCAGACGACGGGGCCTCGAGTTCGTTCGGAGGACGTGTTCGCCGGAAACCCGGCGAAAACGCGGCCTTCGAAGCGGTGATCGCGCCTCGGCGCGCGCCGAACGTGCACAGGAGTGCCCCGCCCGTGAGTCCTCATCCGATCCTCGCCCTCGTTCAGGACCACGACGTGAAGCAGGCCAAAGGCTTTCGCGCGGCCGCCGAGCGGATCACCGGCGCCTCCCTCGAGGCCGACTATCAGAGCGAGGTGGCCGCCGCGCCGAAGCGGTCCGAGCAGGGCCTCGCGTACCTCGGTGTGAAGACCGGGCGGCGGGCCAAGGCCCGTCAGCATGGCCGCGACGAGCGTCATCTCGCCGAGGCGATCGCCCGCGCCGCCGCCGCCGGCAACCTGACGCCGCCCAGTCGCCCGCTCGAGCTGCCGAGCGGCGAGGTCGTCACGATCGTCGATCAGAACGTCCCGATCCGCATCGCCGCCCCCGATCCTGCGCAGGGCAGCGCGGATCCCAATCACGGGATCGAGGACGTCCCGCTGCTGGCGGTGCTCGGTGAGGACCGGCCGGCGGTGGTCG
>CAUJGH010000020.1 GCA_963169575.1 Myxococcota bacterium
GCGCAGCACATCTACCAGAAGATCTCCGGCACGACGACGAACGACCGCTCGATCATCAACACCCGCGACGAGCCCCACGCCGACCGCGAAAAGTATCGGCGCCTCCACGTCATCGTGGGCGATTCGAACATGAGCGAGTACACGAACTTCATCAAGGTCGGGACCTGCTCCGTCGTCCTCCAGATGATCGAGGACAACTACATCAACAAAGACTTCACGCTCCGCAATCCCGTCAAGGCGATCAAGGACATCACCTACGACGCGACCTGCAAGCGGCGTTTGCGGCTCGACAACGGCCGCGAATACAGCCCGATCGAGATCCAGCGCGAATATTGCGAGATGGCGCAGAAGTACATCGAGCAGTACCCGGTGACCGACGATCACAAGACGGCCGTCCACATGTGGCAGCACGTGCTCGACTGCCTCGATACGGACCCCGACAAGCTCGATCGGCAGATCGACTGGGTGATCAAGCGCCGGCTGATCCAGTCCTGGGTCGACAAGCACAAGACGACTTGGACCGATCCCCGGGTCCTGATGCTCGACCTCCAGTACCACGACATCCGGCGCGAGCGGAGCCTGTACTACCTGCTCGAGCGCAAGGGGCAGGTCGAGCGTCTGTTCAACGACGAAGAGATCGACGCCGCGAAGTCGAATCCGCCGCAGGATACGCGTGCGCGCATGCGCGGCGAGTTCATCAAGCTGGCCCGGGAGAATTCGATCCAGTACGACCTCGACTGGTCGAACATCCGGCTCGGCAACCTCCTGAACGTCCGGGTCATCTGCAACAACCCGTTCGAGACGGATACGGAGAAGGTCGCGGAGCTCGTGCGCACGATCCAGAAGACGAATCTCCGCAAGACGAGCCTCTCGAAGCTCGTGATCCAGTCCTAGCCCGAAGCGGCGGGGCGGAGACGAAGGGCGAAGTCGATGGCGCTCGATTCCAATTCGCCGGGTGACGATCGCGGGGCGGCCGCCGGTGCGGAGCGGGCAGGCGGCGCCGGCCTCAAGCTCGTCGGTGAGAGGAGTCAGAATTTGGGTGCAGCGTCGAGTGCGCCGACCACGGAGCGACCTGCCGGGACGTCGACCGAGCCCGAGCGGGGCGCTTCGACTCCGTCGGCGAAGGTGTCGGGCGGGCGCAAGGCCGGACGACGGCTCCCGCTCTGGCTTTTCGTCCTGCTCTTCATCGCTTTCTTGATTGCCTTCGGGTACCAGACGCACCACGCGGGTCGCCTCGAGTCCGAGGTCGCCCGCCTCGAGGCGTCGCTCGCCCAGGCCGAGTCCCGTCTCGAGTCCCATCGCACCCATCTGCTCGAGATTCGAGGCGGTGTGCACGATCTCACGACGCGGCTCGAGAGCCTGCGGACCCTGATCGACCGCGATCCCACCGTCGAGTCCCCGGCGGACCTCGCTGCCGAAGCGCCGGTCGAGAGACCCGCCGAGCCCTGAATCTTCCTTCGGGATCGCGCGGCCGCATCTCCCCATCGAACCGACCCGCCATCGAACCGACTCTCCACCGATCCCAACGAGCGCGCCGAGCGTGCAGATCGGGAGTGGCGATCGCGCCGTCTGTGAGCCGCTTCACCGACGATCGATCGGATTTCCCTTCGCAAGCCCTCAATTGACCTCAACCCCTGCGCATTCATGCCGATTCAACTCACGGGCGTCGCGTTGCCTCCCACGCGTGCCGCCTCTCTGGAGAATCGGATGATCTTCGACGCCGTTTTCGGAATGTTCTCCCATGATCTCGCGATCGATCTCGGCACCGCGAACACGCTCGTGTACAGCAAGGGCCGCGGCATCGTCTGCTCGGAGCCCAGCGTCGTCGCGGTGACCACGGACGGTTCGGGCCGCGGGCATCGCGTGCGTGCCGTCGGACATGCGGCGAAAGAGATGCTGGGCCGGACGCCCGGGAACATCGAAGCCGTCCGGCCGATCAAGGACGGCGTCATCGCCGATTTCGAGATCACAGAGGCGATGCTCCGCTACTTCATCCAGCGGGCCCACAACCGCCGCACACTGGCGCGCCCGCGCATCGTGATCTGCGTTCCGCCCTGCATCACGAGCGTCGAGAAGCGCGCGGTCCGCGAGTCGGCGCTCTCGGCCGGCGCGCGCGAGGTGTTCCTGATCGAAGAGCCCATGGCTGCGGCGATCGGTGCCGGCCTCGACGTCACCGCACCGACCGGGAACATGGTCGTCGACATCGGCGGCGGAACGACCGACGTGGCCGTCATCTCGCTCTCGGGCATCGTGACTTCGCGCTCGATCCGCATCGGCGGCGACAAGATGGACGAGGCGATCATCAACTACGTCAAGCGCAAGTACAACATGCTGATCGGCGAGCGAACGGCCGAGCTCGTCAAGATGACCATCGGAACGGCGTCGGCCGAGACGAAGCGGTCCGAGATGGAGATCAAGGGCCGCGATCTCGTGGCAGGGATCCCGAAGCTCGTGGTCACTTCGAGCGACGAGATGCGCGAGGCGCTCCTCGAGCCGATCCACGCGATCGTCGAGACGGTGCATCTGACGCTCGAGAAGACGCCGCCGGAGCTGGCCGCGGACATCGTCGACCGGGGCATCATGCTGGTCGGCGGCGGCTCCTTGCTGACGGACCTCGATCATCTTCTTCGGCAGGAGACCCGGCTTCCGATCCTGCGCAGCGAGGATCCCTATACAGCGGTCGTCCACGGCGCCGGCAAGGCTCTCGAGAACATCGCGCTCCTGCGCGAGGTCGCGATGACCTGAGGGTCCGCTTCCGATGGACGCGAAGCGAGCGACGCCGGCCTAGCGCCGGCGTTGCTGTTTCTGGAAGTGGACCACGGCCCGCGCGTGCTCCCCGTA
>CAUJGH010000021.1 GCA_963169575.1 Myxococcota bacterium
CTTGAAGTCCCAGCGCGCGTCCGTGATCGTCGCGTCGAGCAGCTCCTTCAGGGATTCGCCGATCGGCCATTCCCACTCGAGCTTCTCTTGGACGTAGCGGGCGAAGACCTCGACGTGGCGCGCCTCGTCCATCGTCTGCGAGCCCGCATAGTATTTCCCGTCGATCCAGGGAACCGCGCCGACGAGCTGCGAGGCGACGATCAACGCGCCCTGCTCGCCGTGGAGGAATTGGGACAGCTGGTTCGCGATCTGGGCGCGGCCGAGCCGGGTCCGCTCGCGGGCGTCGAGCATGCGCGCGGGCGCGAAGTCGGAGAGCGGGTCGAATTGCGGGGGGACGAGCTCGAGCTCGGGATCGACCTCGATCGACCAGGGGAGCTGCGTCGTCGAGTTCCACTGCTCGCGCTTCGCCTTCTCGTAGAGATCCCGCAGCCCTTCCTTGACGCAGCCGTAGTTCCAGACGTAGTTGCTGTTGAAGGACGTCAGGATGGACTCGATCTCCTGCTCGGCGACAGCGCTCGGATCCGGCGCGGCGAAGGCGGCCGCTCGAGCGGCGTGATCCGACGGGAAGGAAGCGGTGGTCGTCATGGCGGCTCTCTCCTCTTGGGGCGTCCGGGGCGCTGGCCCAAAAGATGACGTCGAATTCAGGTCTTGACCACGGCTCGGGACCACTTCAACCTGATTCTGACCGCGAGTCCCGTTCGCGGGGGTGGGGGATCACGGGGAAAGCGCGGGAAGAGCGGTGAGAGAGTCGTGCGAACGAGGGTGGAGAAGAGGGTGAGGAAGAAGGCAGGGAAGAGCGTCGTGAAGCCCGTGAGAAGAAAATCGCGGGCGCGGGCGACGGGCCGGAGAAGCGCGGGGAAGGCGGCGCCGCGGCCGCCTCAGCAGGCGCGCAGCCGGGCGACACGCCGGCGCGTCATCGACGCTGCGATCGCCTGCTTCGAGCGCCACGGCTTCGAGGAGACGACGACGGCGATGATCGCCGAGCGCGCCGAGGTCGCCGTCGGAACGGTCTACAACCACTTCGTCGACAAGCGGGCCCTGATCCTCGAGCTGCTCGCCGAGACGGATCGTGAGCATGCGGATCCGGTCGTCGCGGGCCTCGATCCCGCGACCTGGCGGGGCCGGCGGGATCCGCGCGAGATCACGCGCGCGCTGATCGACGCGATCTTCCACGGCCAGTCCCGGCAACCGGGAATCCAGCGCATTCTCTGGGCGCGCTACTTCAAGGACCCCGACTTCGAAGCGCCGTTCGAGGCCGTCCGGGCGCGCATCCGGCGCGCCATCGTCGAGTTCGTCGATGCGGTCGACGAGCAGGGCTTGCTGCGACCGGGCGTCGATCGGGAGATGGCGCCTTTCGTGATCCTGAACGCGGTGCAGTGGAACGCGACGCAGGCGTATTTCCGGGGCGACGCGCGCTTTCTCGACGCGGCGGCGGCTGCGACCGCGGAGATGGTCGCGCTCTATCTCTTTCGCGCTGCCGGGAGGCGGCGGGCGCCCGTCAGAACGAGCCGACGAGGTTGAAGAAGATGCCGTGGTTGTCGAAGGAGAGATCCGTCAGATCCTCGGAGAAGTCGGTGAAGTTGTATCCGAGGCCGGCCTTCAGGTTGTCGCCGAAATAGCGGTAGAGGGTCGTGAGCGCACCGGCGCGGCGCTCGTCGAGGTCCGGCATCTCGAGCAGGCGGCCCTCGAGCGAGGCCTCCCATTTCTCGAGGAATCGGTAGTCGGCGCGCAGGATCGCGAGATGGGCGTCGTTGTCGAAGAAGTCGGGGTCGTCGCGATCGACGCTGACCTGGGCGAGGCGATAGGCGTATTTGGTGCCGAGCGTGAGGTCCTTGGTCAGGTCGTAGGAGAGGTCGATCGAGGCGATGTGGCTCTTCTGGACGAACTGCGTCGAGGAGCCGTTCTGGCCGACCTGGTCGGTGGTCGGGACGTTGTAGAAGTAGGTGTACTTCACGAGGGCGTTGAAGCGGTCGTGAAGCACCGGGCGGAAGGCGTATCCGAGCACCGCCTCCGTGAAGCCGCCGTCGAAGAAGTCGCCCTGCGAGCTGTTCGAGAGCGCGTGGTTGAACTTCGCGAGCAGGCGGCCGTCCTCGTTCATCTGGTACTGCAGGTTGTTCCGGAACAGCCAGGTCGAGCGCTCGGACTTAGAGCCGTCGCTCGCTTCGGTGTCGTTGAAGACGTATTCGATGCCCGAGGAGAACGAGGCCGCGTCGAAGCGATAGCCGACCCGCAGGCCCGCGCCGCGCCGCTCGGTCTCGGCGTTGGTACGCGCGTCGCGCAGCGTCCCGTCCTCCCAGTTGACGCCGACGGTCCAGCGCTCCGTCGGCGCGTAGTCGACGCCCATCGAGCGGGTGAGGCCGACGGCGGAGACGTGCTGATACTGGGTCTCGGCGAAGACGGAGGCGTGATCCGTGAGGCGGGCCCGCGAGCCGAGGGTCAGCCCGCCGCGGCGGGCGGAGAGCCCGTCCTCGCCCCGCTCGCTGTCGAGGGCGTAGTTCATGTAGAGCTTGCTGCGCTCGCTGCGCTGATAGGTCGTGCCGAGCTGGGCGGCGGGCCCGAGCGTGCCGTGGGAGACCTCGCCGTTCAGCGCGATGCGATCGCTGACGCGGACGTTGGCACCGATGCCGCCGCGGTGGTTCTCCTCGCGATCGTCGGTCGCGAGGACGCTGCCCTGACCGAAGATCCAGCTCTTCCAGCGGCCGCGGGTATCGTATTCGGCCTGGACGACGACGTCGGTCCGATCGCCTTCGTCCTGGGTGACGACGACGACCGCCGCGTCGTCCTCGCGCGAGTCGTGGCGCGCACCGGTCTGGACCCGCCAGTTCTCGTCGATCTGCCAGCCGAGATTGACCTCGCCGATCGTCGAGGTGAGGCCGCGATCCTCGACGACGCGATCGCCCTTGGCGGTCACGTCGATCGACTGGGTGAGCGGGAGGCGCGCGACGCCGCCGTATTGATCGGTGTCCCGGAGCCGGTTCAGGCCCGAGGAGGAGTAGCCCGCCTCGAGGCGCTGACCGTAGAGCGCGATCTGCCCGCGCAGCCCTTCGAGCCAGTCGGCCAGCTCGACGGAGAGATCGGCGCGATAGCCGTAGGCGATCTCATCGTCGGGGGCAGCGCCATAGGGATCGCCGAAGGTGAAGCCGCCGTCTTCGGAGCGGAGCGCGTGGGAGACGAGGCCTTCGCTCCGGCCGGCCTGGAGCTTGATCCAGGAGCGCGTCGTCTTGCGCAGCGTGAGGTCCGCGCCGTAGACGCTGCTGTCGGCGCCGTCCTGTCCGTTGTGGCTCGCGGTCGCGCCGATCCGGACGTGGTCGCCGAGCCAGGCATGGGCGTGGCCACCGCTGTTGAGGGTGTCGATTTCCTCGAAGCCCGGCGTGTACTCGTACTGGACGACGAGCCAGACTTCGTTGCCCGAGAGGCCGTCGCTGCGCACGAGCAGCCGATCGTTCGCGATCGTCGAGAGCGGCTCGGAGAGCAGGATGCGGCCCTGGATGTAGTCGACGTCGTAGTCGAGCTCGGGCTGGAGGTTCACCACTTCCTGCACGATGCCGGACGCCTTGTCGCGGACCTCGACGCGCAGCCGCTCCGAGCCGATCAGCAGGTCCTGGCGATTCAGGAAGTAGAGCGAGCCGCCCGTTCCGCGGAAATCCTCGCGGCTCGAGACGGTCCCGGGATCGGCCGCGAAGCCGTCGATCACGACGCGGCGCTCGCCGAAGGCGGTCGCGTCCGTCGACTGGAAGCGGGCGTTCGCGCCGTAGAGCCCGCGTTCGACGAGGGCGAGCTCGTTCTCCGCATAGCGGATCAGGAAGTTGCCCCACATGAGGTGGTCGTCGCCCTTCTCGAGCTTGACGAAGAACTTGCCGAGCGTGGGCGCGAGCTCCTCGATGGTCGAGTCGTCGCCGAAGGTCGGATAGTGGTAGTCCGGATCGAGTCGGCGGAAGAGCGAGTCCGGCGACTTGTCGAGGAAGTTCGTGAAGATGCTCTCGATCGGGCCTTCGCGGGTATCGGCGCTGGCGGTCAGCCGCCAGTCGCGGCCCCATTTGCCGTTCCCGAAGAAGGCGAGGCGACCGTTCGCGAAGGCGTCGACCGAGTCGGCGTTGTTGCCGCCGAGCGAGGAGTCCGGCCCGTCCGTGAGGTCCTGGGCGAGCGTCAGGTCCGCGATCGCCATCAGGAACCAGTCGTTCTTCTCGAGATCGAGATCGCGCAGGAAGAGCTCGCCGTTGCCGGCCTCGTCGAGCACGGCGACCTCGACGGTATGCAGGCCGGACGGCAGCAGGACCTCGCCGACGAACTCGCCGGAGTCGTTGACGGGGACGGATTGCCCCGCGACCCAGACCGAATGCTCGGGCGGGATGCCGCTACCGGCGACGCGAACCTCGCCGACGCTGCCGATCTCGATGTTCCGGCTGAGCGGCTCGGACTCGCCGTAGCCCGCGAGCAGCTCCGGATCCGCGGCGCTCGCGTCGGCCAGCGGGGCGACGGATCCGCCGGGCGCGAGCCAGAGCGATTGCGGCGCCGTCTCGTCGAATCGCCCCTCGGCGTCGTAGGCCCGCAGGACGAAGGCGAGCGGCTCGTTCGGGGTCTTCGGGAAGGGCAGCGCAGCCGGATCGGGGGACCAGGCGGCGAAGCCCGCTGCGTCGACGGGCAGGACGGCGAGCGGGGTCCCGCGCGTCGAGTCGTCGGCCGCGAAGATCCGGACCTCCGCGCGCTCGATGAACGGCGCGTAGTTGCTGTACATCCGGAAGCGCACCGGCGCTGCCGCATCGTTGGCGACGGCCTTCGGCTCGGCGGTGACCGAGAGCCGGCGCTTCGCCTCGAGCTCGTCGAAGCGGAAGGCGATCCGGGTCCGGTCGAGGGCGACGTCCGTGCAGCGCTGGATGTCGGCGGAGCTCCGGCCCGGATCGTCGATGGGCTCGCCGTCGACCGTGATGCGCATGAGGTTCAGGGCGAGTGGATCGCGCGGGGTGAGCTCGCGGACGATCGGCGTGATCTCGACGCCGTCGTAGTCGTCGACGATCGCGTCTTCGTCGTAGACGACCTGCACGACGACGTGATCGGTCTGGCCGGGCAGGAAGCCGCCGTTCACGACGTCGTCCGAGTGGACGAAGCCGCGGCCTTCGTGCTCGACCTGCTCGGCCTCGAGGCCCATCTCGGCCTGGATCCGCTCGAGCGTGCGGCGAGCGCGCGAGGCGGACAGACCGATGTCGTCGCCGTAGACGTCGGCGAGGCGGCGCGTCAGTCGCTCGTTCTTCGTGTACCCGACGAATCGCAGGCGCACGTTCCGCTCGCTCGCGACGTCGTCCATCGCACGCCGCAGCTTCTGCGCGTAGTCCGCGGGAATCACCGGCTGCCCGGACTGGATCGGGAGGGCCTCGAGCTTGCCCCAAGGCGGATTGTAGACGCGGGTCACGGTCTCGGCGCCCGCTTCGTCGGGACACGTCTGCAGCTCGTCCGGCAGCTCGAGCAGCGGATCGTCGTGCCAGAACTCGACCTCGATGCGGCGGTTCTTCGCGCGGCCTTCGGGCGTCGCGTTCGAGGCGACCGGCCGCGCGTCGCCGAAGCCGTCGCTCGCGATCGCGGCGGTCGGGAGCGAGAGGCGGTCCTTGATGGCGAGCGCGACGCGGTGGGCGCGGGCCTTCGAGAGGGCGAGGGAAGTGCCGTAGATGCGCGCGGCGCGGCCTTCGAGGGGGGCGTCGTCGGTATGGGCGATGAACTTGACCGTGACGTTCGGCTTGCCCGACAGGTTCTCGAGGGCCTGCTCGACCT
>CAUJGH010000022.1 GCA_963169575.1 Myxococcota bacterium
CGGCATCGGCGACCAGATGAAGCGGGGCGGGCGTCATCAGCGCCGCGAGCTCGGCCTCCCCCGGAGCGAGCAGGAGCTCTCGCAGATTGAGGGCACCGACGAGCCGCTGTTCGTCGTCGACGACGTAGAGGTTGTAGCGGGCATGGCTCGGCTCCCCGCGAATGCGCTCGAGGGCGGCAGCGACGGAGAGTTCTTCCGGCAAGGCCAGGACGTCGGGATCCATGAGGCCGCCCGCCGTGTCCTCGCGAAAGGCGAGCAGCGAGCGGAGCGAGCGCAGTCTCCTCTCGTCGAGATCGACGAGCACCGCTTCACGCACCGCATCCGGCAGCCGGCGCACGAGCCGCGCCGCATGGTCGAGATCGAGCGCACCGACCAGCGCCGCGGCGCGCGCCCCGGGCAGGCTCGAGATCAGCCGTGAAGAGAGGGACGGCGACAGGCGCCGCAGCACGCCGGCCGCGTCGTCGATCGGGACCCGCCCCAGAACGGCAACCCCGCTCTCGAGCGGCTGCCGCTCCAGCTCGAGCGCCCCCCGCTCGGGGTGATCGCGCAGGAACCGATCGGCGAGCTGTCGCGCGAGTCGCATGGCGTCTCCGGTTCGTGTCGGGTTCAGGGTGCGAGGGGCGGCGCGGGGTGTCAACCTGCTCGATTGCACCGCGGCGAACGCCTCGAGCGGATCGACCGCGAGAGGAGCCCTCCATGCAATCCCTCTTCGACGCCCAGGCCTGGCAGCAGGCCCTGACCCAGACGGTCTCGGATCTCTCGACCACGCTCGCGAAGCTCGTTCCCGCTCTGCTCGGCGCGATCGCGATGATCGGCATCGGCTGGCTGGTCTCGCGCGGGGTCGAGATCGCCTCTCGGCGGATCCTCGTCACGCTCGGCGTCGATCGCGCATCCGCGCGCACGGGCGTCGGCGACATTCTCGCCCGCAGCGGCATCGCGATGACGCTGTCGGACCTCGTCGCGCGCCTGCTGTTCTGGCTGCTGCTGCTGACGTTCGTGGTCTCCGGCGTCGAGATGATCGGGCTCGAATCGGTGATCGGCTCGATCGATCGGCTGATCGGCTTCATTCCGCGCGTGATCGGGGCCTGTCTGATCTTCGTACTCGGCCTCGTGTTCGCCCGCTTCGTCGCCGGACTCGCCGCCTCGGCCTTCAGCGCCGCGGGTTATGCGGGCGGCGACCGCGTCGGCATGCTCGTCCGCGCCGGACTGGGCACGCTCGTCGCACTGATCGCGATCGAGCAGATCGGCGTCGAGACCGAGATCCTGATCGGTCCGCTCACCGTCGTCGTCGGCGCTGCCGCGCTCTCGGCGGGCCTCTGCTTCGCCCTCGGCGCCCGCCCGATCGTGACCCACATTTTGGCGGGTCATTTCGTACGGCAATCGCTCCCGCGCGACGTCTTCGTGCAGATCGGCGAGCGTCGGGGGGTCGTCCAGCGCGTCGGTGCGACGGAGACGCTCCTGCGCGACGGGGACGTGCAGTGGAGCGTTCCCAACGGACGGATCCTCGAGGAGGTCGTCGTGCGCTGACGGCCGCCGGCGACGCGCCGAAGCGCGTGCCGGCGGCGGGGGCTCAGCGGGACGCTCCTGCTCCGGCTGCGAGGGCATGCACGTCCGCGGCGTGCAGCGCCTTGCCGCCGATCGCCCAGTCCCCGCCCTCGAATTCCTGGATGCGGACCCAGGTCACACCGCGCATGGCCTCGCCCTCCACGGCGATCATCGCCTCGGTGACTTTCTCGATCAGCGCCCGCTTCTGCTGCGGGGTGAAGACGTCCTTGATCAGATCGATGGTGACGAGCGGCATTCGGATTCTCCTTTTCGAAGGGTGGATCGGTCGGGTTTCAGGCGAGCTTCTTCGCGAGGTGTTCGATCAACGCGTTCATCGGGCCGCTCGGACTGAATTCGAGCGACTCGTAGTCTTCGGCGACCCGGACCGTATGGCCGGGCGGCCAGTAGTAGGCGTCGCCGGCGCGAACGATCTCCTCGCGGCCGTCCGCGTAGCGAACCCGGATCGAACCGCGCAGGACGGTGCCCCAATGCGGGCAGGGACACAGATCGTCCGGCAAGCCCTCGAGCAGCGGCGTCGCATCGGCCCCTCTCGGGAAGCGGATGCGGGCGACGTTCCATCCGCCCCAGTCTTCGGCCTGTATGCAGACGCCGCCTGCTTCGAGGCGGCTCGGGAGTCGATCTCGGGACGCGTGCATGGTCTTCTCCTTTCGCGTCGGTTCGGCCGACCCCTCCCGGCCGGCACTTCCCACGAATACGCCCTCCCGCTCGCCGATGCTGGAGGGAAACGTGGAGAAAACCTGGAGACGGCCTGACGGCGGACGGGATTGCCTTATGCTGGCGCCCATGCTCTACCGGTTCGGACCGTTCGAGCTCGATCTCGCCCGCTACGAGCTGCGGGCCCGGGGCGAGGCTCGCTCGATCGAGCCGCAGGTCTTCGCGCTGCTCGCGCTGCTCGTCGAGAACCGCGAGCGGATGGTTTCGAAGGACGAGATCGTCGAGAAGGTCTGGGACGGCCGCATCGTCTCGGAATCCGCGATCTCGAGCCGGATCAAATCCGCGCGCCAGGCGCTCGGAGACGACGGGCGGAGCCAGCGCTTCATCAAGACGATCCATGGCCGCGGCTTCCGATTCGTCGCCGACGTCTCGCTCGTGCGCAGCGGTGCTGCGATCCTCGGTTCCGGAGACGACGGCGGACGGACCGAAGAGCCCACCAGCGCGGCGAACCCGAACGGCCCGACCGACATCGGCCGACCCTCGATCGCCGTGCTGCCCTTCCGCCTGATCGGCGACGCCGGTCCGCATGCCATGATCGCGGAGGCGCTGCCCCACGACGTCATCGCCGAGCTCGCCTGCCTGCGCTGGCTCTTCGTCACCGCGCATGCGTCGTCGTTCCGCCTGCGCGCGGCCGAGACGAACCCGGGCGAGGCGGCCCGGATCCTCGGCGTTCGCTACGTCCTCGGCGGAACGCTCTCGCTCGACGACGGCCGGATCGTCGTCACCGTCGAGCTCGTCGACGGCCGCGACGGCGGCGTCGTCTGGGCCGCCCGCCACTCGGCCGCTGCCGGAGACATCCATGCCGTCCGCGCCGAGATCGCGGCGCGAGTCCTGACGGCCCTCGAGATCCGGATTCCCGCCCACGAGGCGACGCGGGCGGGCGGCTCCCCGAGCGAGAGCCTCGATGCCTGGTCCGCCTATCATCTCGGCCTGCGACACGTCTTCCGATTCAACCGCGGCGATACCGGACGCGCCGAGGCGCTCTTCACCCGCGCGATCGCGCTCGACCCGGACTTCGCGCGCGCCCATGCCGGCCTCTCGTTCGTCCATTTCCAGAACGCGTTCCTGCGACAGACACCGGACGTCGCCCGTGCACGGCAGCTCGCCCGCCGCTCGGCCGAGCGCGGCCTCGAGCTCGATCCGCTCGATCCCTTCGTTCATTTCCACATGGGGCGCAGCTTCTGGCTCGAAGGCGATCTCGACGGCAGTCGCCCCTGGCTCGACCGCGCGATCGCACTCTGCCCGAACTACGCCCAGGGCATCTATGCCCGGGGCTGGACGGATTCGCTCTCGGGCGATCCGCAGGAAGCCCGCTCCCGGGTCGATCTCGCGATGCGCCTCAGCCCCCTCGATCCGCTCCACTATGCGATGCAGGGGACCCGGGCCTTCGCCCATCTCGCCCTGCATGAAGACGAAGAAGCCGCGCGCTGGGCGGATCGCGCCGCCCGCTCGCCGGGCGCCCACGTCTTGATCGCGCTGATCGCGGTCGCTGCGGAGGGACTCGCCGGCCGGGAAGACGAGGCGCGGCGCTGGACCGAGAACGTCCGCTCGCGCAGCGCCCGCCTCGGCCGCGAAGACTTCTTCGCCGCCTTTCCGATGCAGAGCGGTGCGCTGCGGGACCGGATTGCAGCGAGCCTCGCGAGGTTCGGGTTCTAGGATCCCGGGTTCCCGCGCGCGAGCGCGAATCCGCGCTTCATGCCACCGAATGGACCAACACGAGCCCGGCGACGAACGACGCGAAATGCAGCAGGCTGCGTGCGACGCTGCGATGGGTCTTCAGCTCCGGCACGAGGTCCGAAGCCGCGATGTAGAGGAAGTTCCCGGCCGCGAACGCGACGAGCGCGCGGACATCGAGCGCGTCCGAGATCGCCCAGGCCACGAGCGATCCCAGCAGGAAGGTCGAGCCTGAGAGCACGTTGAAGAGCAGCGCCGGCCCGCGCTTCCAGCCGCCGTGGATCAGGACGGCGAAGTCGCCGAGCTCCTGCGGAATCTCGTGGGCCGCTGCGGCGAGCCAGGCGGTGATCCCGAGCCGCACGTCGATCAGGAAGACGCCCGCGACGCCGAGGCCACCGAGGAAGTTGTGGAGTGCGTCGCCGAGCAGGATGAGATAGGTCATCGGCTGGCGACAATCGACTTGCGCGCGATGACAATGATGCCAGTGGAGGAACTGCTCGAGGGCGAAGAAGAGAACGAAGCCGGCGACGGTGAAGAGCAGGGACGATTCGAGGTCGCCACCTCCCGCCAGGGAGGCGGGAAGCATGTGAAAGA
>CAUJGH010000023.1 GCA_963169575.1 Myxococcota bacterium
GCTCGCGCCGCGCACGGCTGCCGCGCCCCGCGCGCCGAGCGCGGCGATCCGGCCGTCTTCGAGCAGGACGTCGCCCTCGAAGGCGGGCGCGCCCGAGCCGTCGACGATGCTTCCGCCGCGCAAGAGAATTCGTCTGCTGGCCACGCGCGCCTCCGCGGTCGCCGAGCCGCACGAAGATTCGCGGTCGACGCCCCGAGACACTCTACACCGCCTCTCAGAGCGGTGCGTTCAGGCAGAACGGATCGTCGCGATCCATGACCGCCCGCGCGATGCGGGTCGCGAGACCGGATTGCATCCTGTCGGGGAGCAGCGCTGCGACGAGGACGAGCGCCGGCTTGCCGTTCGCCGCGAACCAGCGATGGGGCAGGCTCGGATCGAAATGCAGCGAATCGCCGCGGTCGATCGCGTAGGTCTCCGAGCCGATCATCGCCTCGATGGCGCCCTCTTCGACGATCAGCGCGACCTCGCCGTGGAATTGCCAGGCTTCGGTCCCCGGCATCCCGACGCCGATGCCGGGCTCGAGTCGCAGGCGCCAGATGTCGAGCTGGCTGCGGGGAATCATGCCGATCAGATGCTCGATCTCGCCCCCATCGCCGAACTGCGCGCGCGGACGGTCGTCCCGGCGGAGGATCGAGACCTGCTCGCCCGCTTCGACCTCGGCGAGCAGCTCGCTCGGCCGGCGCCCGAGGCCGTGGGCGACCTTCAGGAGGACGGCGATCGTCGGAACCGTCTGGAGGTTCTCGATCTTGTGGATCGTGCTCGCCGAGACGCCCGAGCGATCGCCGAGCTGCTGCAGCGTGAGCCGCGCATCGTTTCGCCAGGTGCGTACCCGCGCCGCAATCCGCTTCAGGTCGTCGTCCAAATCCGGCGTTCTCCGTATTGACTCGCCGATCATACCCGGAGGCATGGGCGAGCGAGGCGGGCTGGGCCTCATTCCTGCGAAAAGGTGCCCATGGGCAATCGCCCTTGCACCCCGGAAATGCGCCCGCGCGCCGATTCGTCACGCGCGCCGCGCGGAGGAGTCGACGAAAGACACGCCCTCGCGCCGACCCCGAGCACGCGCAGCCGCCGGGCGCGACTCGCCCGCCCGACAACCGGAAGAACGAGCATCTCTCGGCACACTCCGGCCGGCGGTGCCCCGATCCGAGCCGCCGAGGCGAGCCGAGGCGACCGCGGTCACCCAGCCGAGCGGGGTCAGCCTATAAATAGAAGCTATCCCCCTGGGACATCCGACGACGAGAGGACCCGCCCCGGTAGAACGCGTTTCACCCGCCGATCCCGGCCGTTATAGTGTCGATCGTTCGGCCCCGGCTGGCGGCCGTTCACGCCGATCGACTCCATCCCGCTTCGCCCCCTGCGCCCGTCGGCGCGGGCGCGGCGGCCAACGAGGCAGCCATGTACATCGACCTGACGCCCGACCAGAAGACCCTGCGCACGACCCTGCGCAACTACTTCGACGCGCTGATGACACCGGAGCGGCGTCGCAGCGTGCGCGGCATGGAGGGCGGCAAGCTCTACCGCGATCTCGTGCGCCAGATCGGCAAGGACGGCTGGCTCGGCGTCGGCTGGCCGAAGGAATACGGCGGCGGCGGCATGACGATGGTCGAGCAGATGATCTTCCTCGAGGAGCAGCGCCGCGCGAACGCGCCGTTCCCGTTCGTCACCGTCTCGACCGTCGGCCCCGCGCTGATGGATTTCGGCACCGAAGAGCAGAAGCGCGAGTTCCTGCCGCGCATCCTCGCGGGCGAATGCCATTTCTCGATCGGCTACAGCGAGCCCAACGCCGGCACCGATCTCGCGAGCCTCTCGACCGCCGCCGTCAAGGACGGAAACGAGTGGGTCATCAACGGGACCAAGATGTTCACGAGCGGTGCGACCGACACCGACTACATCTGGCTCGCCGCGCGAACCGATCCGAATGCGCCCAAGCACAAGGGCATCACGATGTTCATCGTGCCCGCGGACTCGAAGGGCTTCAGCGCCTCGCCGATCCACACGCTCGGCGGCGGCGCGACCGCGATGAGCTACTACGAGAACGTGCGCGTTCCCGAGAGGAACGTCGTCGGCGGCGTCAACGGCGGCTGGAAGCTGATCACGACCCAGCTGAACCACGAGCGCGTCGGCCTCGCCGCGTTCGGGTCCGCTTGTTATTCGCGGACGGAGAAGGTCATCGACTGGGCGCGCTCGACCGAGACGGCCGACGGCCGCAAGATGCTCGATCTGCCCTGGGTCCAGCACAACCTGGCCGAGGTCTTCGCCCGCATCGAGGCGATGAAGCTGCTCAACTGGCGAATGGCAGCGGCGCTCGAGACGGGCTTCGTGAACCCGGCCGACGCGTCGGCGGTCAAGGTCTACGGAACCGAGGTCGTGCTCGAGGTCTACCGGCTGCTGCAGGAGATCGTCGGGCCCGCGTCGCTCGTCGAGGGCGGCTCGCCCGGCGCGCAGGTCGACGGCGAGATCGAGGTCGAGGCGCGCATGGGCACGATCAACACCTTCGGCGGCGGCGTCAACGAGATCCAGCGCGAGATCGTCTCGATGGCCGGCCTGCGCATGCCGCGCGTGCCGCGTTAGTCGGGGGCGGACATGGGAGAAGAGAGCAGCTTCGGCGTCGGCGACGCCGATCTCGACACGATCCTCGCCGGCTTCGCGGGTACGAGCGATGGAGCCCAGGGCTCGTGCCCGTATCCGGTGAACGAGCCGATGATCCACCATTGGTGCGACGCGATCGGGGATCGCAACCCGAGCTACCTCGATCGCGACTTCGCCGCGAAGTCGACGTTCGGCGGCATCGTCGCGCCGCCCGCCATGCTGCAGGCCTGGACCATGCGCGGCCTGCGGCCCGATACGCCGGACGAGGCGGCGGCGAAGCAGGCGGCGGGCGATCGCAAGTCGGTCCTGCAGGTCCTCGACGAAGCGGGATACACCTCGGTCGTCGCGACCAACTGCGAGCAGGAATACGTCCGCTACCTCGAGCCCGGCGACCAGCTGACGCATACGGTCGAAGTCGAATCCGTCTCGCCCGAGAAGAAGACGGGCCTCGGCATCGGCCGCTTCGTGACCCAGCTCTACACCTTCCGCGACCAGAAGAACGAGGTCGTCGGCACCATGCGCTTCCGCATCCTGAAATTCAAGCCACCGAGCGAGACGGGGAAATAGTCATGAACTTCAAGTTCAGCGAAGAAGAAGAGATCACGAAGGAGCTCGCCGCGCAGATCCTGCGCGCCGGCACGAGCTTCGACCGCCTGCGCCAGGTCGAGAAGGACACCGCCGGGCCGGGCTTCGACCGCGAACTCTGGAAGCAGCTGGCCGAATCGAACCTGATCGGCCTGCCGATCGCCGAGGAGTACGGCGGCCAGGGCTTCAGCTTCCTCGCCCTCTGCCTGCTGTTCGAAGAGGCCGGCCGGACGCTCGCGCCGGTGCCGCTCTTCGAGTCGGTCGTGCTCGCGCTGCTTCCGATCGAGAAATTCGGCAGCGATGCGCTGCGCAAGGGACTCGTTCCGAAGGTCGTCTCGGGCGAGGCGATCCTGACGGCCGCCTTCTCCGAGATCGGCGATCCGCCGCTCGCGCGCCAGGCGCGGACCCGCGCGGCCGCCGTCTCGGGCGGCTTCGAGCTCACCGGCCAGAAGCTCTGTGTCCCGTACGCGAGCGGCGCGACGAAGATCCTCGTCAGCGCCTCCGGCGACGCGGGCCTCGGCCTCTTCCTCGTCGCCCCGGACGCGAAGGGCGTCACGCTGACCGAGCAGAAGACGACCGCCCACGAGCGGCAGTTCATCCTGAACCTCGACCGGGTCGCGGTTTCGGGCGAGGACGTCGTCGCCCTGCCCGGCCGCGGCGAGGAAATCCTCGACTGGCTCGCGCCCCGCGCCTCGACGGCGCTCGCGGCGATCGGCGTCGGCGCCGCGGCGGAAGGCCTCCGCCAGACCGCCGAGTACACCAGCACGCGCAAGCAGTTCGGCCGCGAGATCGGCTCCTTCCAGGGCGTCTCGCTGCGGGCGGCCGACGCCTACATCGACGTCGAGGCGATGCGCTCGACGATGTGGCAGGCCGCCTGGCGGATCGACAACGGCGACGATGCCGCCAAGGCGGCGGCGGTCGCGAAATGGTGGGCCTGCATGGGCGGCCATCGCGTCTCCCATACCTGCCAGCATCTGCACGGCGGCATCGGCTCGGACATCGACTACCCGATCCACCGCTTCTTCCTGCGCCTCAAGCACGTCGCGATGAACCTCGGCGGGGCGAACGAGCAGCTCGCGCTGCTCGGCGGCCTGATGGCGGATCAGGCGCGGGCCGGCGCGTCGGCGGGCGAGGTCCTGCAGCCGTGCTGAAGACGCGGAAGCTTTCGGCGGTTTCGGTCGGTGAAGCGCTGCCGCCCCTCGCGATCCCCCTCTCGCGCACGTTGATCGTCGCGACGGCGATCGCCTCGCGCGATTACCAGGACGTCCACCACGATCCCGACCTCGCGAAGAAGCGCGGCTCGCCCGACATCTTCATGAACATCCTGACGACCAACGGCTTCGTCGGCCGCTACGTCACGGATTGGACCGGCCCCGAGGCGCGCATCCGCAAGATCGACATCCGTCTCGGCGCCCCCAACTACCCGGGCGACACGATGACCCTCGAAGGCTCCGTCACCGGCCGCGACGAGCAGGTCGGCACGATCGAGATCTCGCTGCGCGGCCGCAACCGGCTCGGGGACCACGTGACCGGCAAGGTCGTGGTCGCCCTGCCTGCCTGAGCCAGCGGCGAGCGGCTCGAACCGCTCGCCCCAGCCGATCGCGCTCCGTGCGCGGCGCGCTCGATGCGCTCGTCTTTCGAGCAAGGTCGAAGTGTTTTCACACCACGAATCGCGCAGTACGCGCCCACCCGGTGGCTGCGCGCCTCGGCGCGCGCACGGGCGTGCGGATCTGAGGCCGAGTCAATCGCGGTGCGCACCCGGTCGCGGCGCGCGCGTCCGCGATCGGCGCCGGTCCGGACGGATCGGACCCGATCGGAGCGCGGCGCAGTCCTCGGCGCCGCCCGCCGCCCGCCGGTCGGCGATCGGCGATCGGCGATCGGACGCGCGTCCGCCCGCGCATCGACGGCGCTTCGGTGCGCGGTGCGCGGTGCGACGCGTTCGATGCATTCGGGACGATTCGCCGAAGCGGCGGCGCATCCGCGCATCCGGTCCTCGGCTCGGGCGAAACGTCCAGATCGCCCTCCGGAGCCTTCGCTGCGCTTGCTCGGCCGGAGGTCGCCCTCTATCGTACGCTGGCCCGATCCCACCCTCTCTCTCGAAACACTCGCGATTCCGCCCCGCATCGACCATTCGATTCGCCTCAGGTCCCGGGGGCGCGAATTCGATGAGGCGGGCGGTACCTAACAGATTGAAATGGGGCCGCACGAAGCGTAATCTCTGCCGCGTTTCGAACAGGCCAGAATCCCATCGAGATTCCCTTTTTCCATCGAGGAGTCTTCGCGCCCATCGGCGAGTCTTCGCGCCCCTCGTGGAGTTTTCGCGCGAGGGCGTGAGGAGTCGCCCGATCGGCGAGGGATCCGCTGGCGCTCGTCCTGATCCGAAGCTCGTCCTGACCCGAAGAACGAACCTGCCGTGAACCGATCGGGATCGAACGCGTCGATCCCCTCCCCGCGGCCTAGCATCGACATCGAGCGAGCATGGCACTGCACACGTTCCAGAAGGGCCTCGACCTCCCGCTCCCCGGGAAGCCGACCCAGGTCGTTCGAGGCTCCTCTCCGTGTTCTCGCGTGGCCCTGCTCGCCGACGACTACCCGGGCATGAAGCCCGGAATGGCCGTCGCCGAGGGCGACCTCGTGAAGCGCGGGCAGCTGCTCTTCGAGGACCGCAAGCAGCCCGGCGTGCGCCATACCGCGCCGGGTGCCGGGCGCGTCATCGGCATCCATCGCGGCGAGAAGCGCGCGCTGCAGTCGATCGTGATCGATCTCTCGGACGGCGAGCGCCGCGGCGCTCCGGGAGACGACGAATTCGCCGTCTTCGAGAGCTTCTCGGGCGCGCATCCCGACGCCCTCGGCCGCGAGGCGATCCGGGCCCTGCTCGTCGAATCCGGCCTCTGGACCGCGCTCCGCCAGCGCCCCTTCGGCCGCGTCCCCTCGCCGGAGCAGGACGCGGACGCGCTCTTCATCACGGCGATGGACAGCCATCCCCATGCCCCGCTGCCCGAGGTGGCCCTCGAAGGGAAGCGGGACGATTTCCGGCTCGGCGCGAGCCTGGTCGCGAAGCTGATCGACGGCCCCACCTACCTCTGCGTCTCCGAATTCTCCGAGCTCGGCGACGATGCGCCGCGCGGCGTGCGCGTCGAGCGGTTCGCCGGCCCCCATCCCGCCGGCACCGTCGGCGTCCACATCCACGCGCTGCGCCCCGTCAATCGCAATCGGCGCGTCTGGCATCTCGGCTATCAGGACGTCGCCGCGATCGGCCATCTCTTCCGCACCGGGCGCCTCGACGTCTCGCGCGTGATCTCGATCGCCGGTGCCCCCGTCGCCGACCCGCGCCTCGAGCGCAGCCGCATCGGCGCCTGCGCCAGCGAGATCGTCGCCGCGGACCTCGCGCAGGCGAAGGCGGGCCAGCCGGATCGGGAGATCCGCACGATCTCCGGCTCGGTCCTCTCCGGCAAACGGACTCACGGCGAGATCTTCGACTTCCTCGGCCGCTACGAGCGGCAGGTCAGCCTGCTCGACGAGGACCGCGAGCAGAACTTCCTCGGCTGGCTCTCGCCGGGCGCGAACCTCTTCTCGGTGACCCGGATCTATCTGTCGAAGCTCTTCTCGCCCGAGCGCTTCAAGTTCACGACGAGCACGAACGGCTCGCAGCGCGCGATGGTCCCGATCGGCCTCTACGAGAAGGTCGTTCCGATGGACCTGATGCCGACCTTCCTGCTCCGCTCGCTGCTCGTCGGCGACCTCGAGACGGCCGAACGCCTCGGCATCCTCGAGCTCGACGAGGAAGATCTCGCGCTCTGCACCTTCGTCGATCCCGGCAAGACGAACTTCGGCCCGATCCTGCGGCGGAATCTCGAGACCCTGGAGAAGGAAGGCTAGGCGCCGAATGGAGAAGGCATGCAGTTCCTGAAGGACCTCCATCTGAACGTCAAGCACCACTTCGAAAAGGGTGGCAAGCTCGAGTTCTTCTATCCGCTCTGGGAAGCCCAGTTCACCGGCCTGTTCACGCCAGGCGAAGTCACCCGCACCGCCTCCCACGTCCGCGACGGCATCGACAACAAGCGCCTCATGATCACGGTCGTGCTCGCGCTGCTGCCCTGCATGGTCATGGCGGTCTACAACACGGGCTACCAGGCCTTCCTCGCGATCGCCCATGGCGCCGTCGCCCTCGACTCCTGGCAGACCTCGCTCGCGCAGGCGCTCGGCCTCCCCTTCGACTTCCGCAACCCGATCGCCTGCGCCGTCTACGGCGCGCTCCATTACGTGCCCGTCGTCGTCGCCGCGATGCTGACCGGCGGCATCCTCGAGCCGCTCGTCGCGATGATCCGCAAGCACGAGATCAACGAGGGCTTCCTCGTGACGGGCATGCTGATCCCGCTGACGCTGCCGCCGACGATCCCGCTCTGGATGGTCGTCGTCGGGACGGCCTTCGGCATCGTCTTCGCGAAGGAGATCTTCGGCGGGACGGGCATGAACTTCCTGAACCCGGCCCTGACGGCGCGCGCCTTCCTCTTCTTCGCCTATCCGGCGGCGATGAGCGGGGACCAGCCCTGGATCGCGGCGAATACCATCGGCGTCGACTCCTTCTCCGGCGCGACCCTGCTCGCGCAGGCGGCTCTCTCCGGAGAGTCGGCGCTCACACAGGCGAGCTGGATGGACTCGTTCCTCGGCTTCGAGCCCGGATCGATGGGCGAGACCTCGGCCCTCGCTTGCGCGCTCGGCGCGGCGGTCCTCATCTGGACCGGCATCGGCTCCTGGCGGACGATGATCGGCGTCGTGCTCGGCACGATCGCGACGGCCGGGCTGCTCAACGTCGTCGGCTCCGAGACGAATCCGATGTTCGGCGTGCCGTGGTACTGGCATGCGGTGACGGGCGGCTGGGCCTTCGGGCTCGTCTACATGGCGACGGATCCGGTCTCCTCCGCCTTCACGAATCCCGGCAAGCTGATCTACGGCGCGCTGATCGGCGTGCTCGTCGTATTGATCCGCGTCGTGAATCCCGCCTATCCCGAGGGCATGATGCTCGCGATCCTGTTCATGAACATGGTCGCGCCGCTGATCGACTACTTCTTCGTGCAGGCCAACGTGCGCCGGAGGGAAGCGCGTTATGCAGCATAGTACGGGCTACGTCGTGGGCTTCGCGACGGCCGTCTGTCTCGTCTGCGCCGTATTCGTCTCGGGCGCGGCGGTGGGACTCAAGGATCGTCAGGCCGCGAACAAGCTGCTCGATCGCCAGCAGAAGGTCCTGACGGTCGCCGGCTTGATCGAGGACGGCGCCGACCTCTCGCGCGAGGAGATCGGCTCGCTCTACGCGTCGTCGATCCAGGCGCGGGTCATCGACCTCGCGACGGGCGAGCCGAACGAGTCGATCGACCCCGCGAAATTCGACCAGGTCGCCGCCTCGAAGGATCCGGAGCGCAGCTCGAAGGCGCCGGAGAACGCGTCGAAGATCATGCGACTGCCGAACCAGGCCCTCGTCTTCGACATCGTGAAGGACGGCGAGCGGCGAGGCCTGATCCTCCCCATCGAAGGCTACGGCCTCTGGGGGACCCTCTATGGCTATCTCGCGCTCGAGCCCGACGCGCGCACGATCCTCGGCATCACCTTCTACCAGCACAAGGAAACGCCCGGCCTCGGCGGCGAGGTCGACAATCCCCGCTGGAAGGCGCTCTGGCCCGGCCGGATGGCCTTCAACGAACGCGGCGTTCCGTCGATCGCGGTCAAGAAGGGCCCGGCGGGCAGCGTGTCCGAGGATCCGTACAACGTCGATGGCCTTTCGGGCGCGACGCTGACGAGCCGGGGCGTGACGAACCTGCTGCGGTTCTGGCTCGGGGACGACGGCTTCGGGCCGTATCTCGAGAAGTACCGCGCCCAGACGGGCGTCTGAGCAGCGCGTCGGGGCTCGGACGGCAGGGACGGGGAACCTAGAGTCCGGGGATCAGGGTTCGCGGATCAGAGTTCGGGGATCGAAGAAGAAGGAGCAGCAGTCATGGCCGAGATCACCGCCCGGGACGCGTTCGTCGATCCGATCTTCAACAACAATCCGATCGCGCTCCAGGTCCTGGGCATCTGCTCCGCGCTCGCGGTGACGACGAAGCTGTCGACCGCGCTCGTGATGGCGGTCGCCGTGACGGTCGTGACCGGGTTCTCGAACCTCACGGTATCGATCCTGCGCAAGGGGATCCCGAGCAGCATCCGCATCATCGTGCAGCTGACGGTGATCGCGTCGCTCGTGATCGTGACGGACCAGATCCTCCAGGCCTTCGTCTACTCGACCGCCAAGGAGCTCTCGGTCTTCGTCGGCCTCATCATCACGAACTGCATCGTGATGGGCCGCGCCGACGCCTTCGCGATGCAGAACAAGCCCTGGGTCTCGTTCGTCGACGGGATCGGCAACGGCCTCGGCTATTCGACGATCCTGATCATCGTCGCCTTCTTCCGCGAGCTGATCGGATCGGGATCGCTCTTCGGCTACACGATCCTCAAGCCCGTGACCCAGGGCGGCTGGTACGTCCCGAACGGGCTCATGCTGCTCGCGCCCGCCGCCTTCTTCCTGATCGGATCCTTCATCTGGATCCTCCGGACCTATTGGAAGCCCGCACAAATCGAAGAGGAGTTCCACGTTGGAGCACTACTTGAGCTTGGCAACGAAGGCCATCTTCGTTGAGAACATGGCCCTGGCCTTCTTCCTGGGGATGTGCTCGCTGATCGCGGTCTCCAAGAAGGTCGAAACGGCGATCGGACTCGGCTTCGCCGTCATCTTCGTTCTCGGCATCTGTACGCCGTTGAACCAGATCCTGATCACCGTCCTGCTGAAGCCGGGATCGCTGGCCTGGGCCGGGCTGCCCGACGTCGACCTCGGGTTCCTCTCGTTCCTGACACTGATCGGCACGATCGCGGCGGTCGTCCAGATCGTCGAAATGGCGATCGACCGTTTCTCGCCCGAGCTCTACAACGCCCTGGGCATCTTCCTGCCGTTGATCGCCGTCAACTGCGCGATCCTCGGCGCCTCGCTCTTCATGCAGGAGCGTGACTACACGCTGCCCGAGGCGGCGGTCTTCGGGCTCGGTTCGGGGATCGGCTGGGCGCTCGCGATCGTCGCGCTCGCCGCGATCCGCGAGAAGCTCCGCTACAACAACGTGCCCCCGGCCCTGCGCGGGCTGCCGATCACGTTCATCACCGTCGGCCTGATGTCGGTCGCCTTCATGGCGTTCGCGGGGATCCAGCTCTGATGGAAACCGTTCTCTACGGCGTCGTCGCCTTCACGCTCGTCATCCTCGCGCTCGTCCTGGTCCTGATGGTCGCGCGATCGAAGCTCGTCGCGAGCGGGAACGTCAAGATCCTGATCAACGACGATCCCTCGAAGGCGGTCACGGCACCGGCCGGCTCGACGCTGCTCTCGACCCTCGCTGCCCAGCAGATCTTCATCCCGTCGGCCTGCGGCGGCCAGGGCACCTGCGGCGTCTGCCGCGTCAAGGTCCACGAAGGCGGCGGCTCGCTGCTCCCGACCGAGAAGGGCCACATCAGCCGCGGCGAGGCGCGCGAGGGCTATCGCCTCTCCTGCCAGGTCAAGGTCAAGCAGGATCTGAAGATCGAAGTCCCCCACGAGGTCTTCGGCGTCAAGAAATGGAAGTGCAAGGTCCGCTCGAACCACAACGTCGCGACCTTCATCAAGGAGCTCGTGCTCGAGCTGCCGGCCGGCGAGTCGGTGCCCTTCCGCGCGGGCGGCTACATCCAGATCGAGTGCCCGCCGCATACCGTCCATTACAAGGATTTCGCGATCGAGCCCGAGTACCACGGCGACTGGAATCAATTCGACGTCTGGCGCTTCACGTCGACCGTCAGCGAGAAGGTGACCCGCGCGTATTCGATGGCGAACTATCCCGAGGAGCTCGGGATCATCATGCTGAACGTCCGCATCGCTTCGCCGCCGCCGCGCATGCCCGACGTCCCGCCCGGGAAGATGTCCTCCTACATCTTCAACCTGAAGCCAGGCGACGAGGTGACCATCTCCGGCCCCTTCGGCGAGTTCTTCGCCAAGGACACGAAGAACGAGATGATCTTCATCGGCGGCGGTGCCGGCATGGCGCCGATGCGCTCGCACATCTTCGACCAGTTCCGGCGGCTGCATACCGACCGCAAGGTGACCTTCTGGTACGGCGCGCGCAGCCTGCGCGAGGCGTTCTACATCGAGGATTTCGACGCGATCCAGGCCGAAAATCCGAACTTCAAATGGCATCTCGCCCTCTCGGAGCCGCTGCCCGAAGACGACTGGACGGGCATGAAGGTCTTCATCCATCAGGTCCTCTTCGACAACTACCTGAAGGACCATCCGGCGCCCGAGGATTGCGAGTACTACATCTGCGGCCCGCCGATGATGAACTCCGCCATCATCAAGATGCTGACGAACCTCGGCGTCGAGCCGGAGAACATCCTCTTCGACGACTTCGGCGGCTGATCGCCGCGCCATGCCGCCGCCCCGGATCGCGCTCGACCGACGCACGCTTCGGGCGATGGCCATCGCGTTCGTCCTGCTCGCGGGGCTCAGCATCCATCGGCTTCTGCTGGCCCCGGCTCTGGGGCCGGCGATCGACGTGCTCGTGCTCTCCGGCGACACGATGGGCACGACCTGGGAGGTCCGGATCGCCGGCGAGGGCCTCGACGACGCGCTGCGTGCGCAGGCGCAGGGCATGATCGAGACACGCCTCGCCGAGATCGATCGCTGGTTCTCGACCTGGCGGCCCGACAGCGAGGTCTCGCGCTTCAACGCGAGCCGAAGCGCCGAGCCCTTCGACGTCTCCTCACCGACCGCCGAGCTGGTCTCGTTCTCGATCGAGCTCTGCAAATGGAGCGGCGGCGCCTTCGACATCACGATCGCGCCGCTCGTCGCGCGCTGGGGCTTCGGCCACGGCGCGCAGATCGCGGACCCGCCGTCGTCCGAAGAGATCGACGAGCTCCTCTCGCGCACGGGCGCAGAGATCGTCCACGTCGGACGCGGGAACCCCACGCGGGGTGGCTTTCTGCATAAATTCGATCCCCGCGTCGAGATCGATCTCTCGGCGATCGCGCCCGGCTATGCCGCGGACCACGTCTCGGCCGGCCTCTTCGAGCTCGACCGCCGCGACTTCCTCGTCGAGATCGGCGGCGAGATCTTCGCTGCCGGCCATCGCCCGGACGGCCAGCCCTGGCGCGTCGCGATCGAGGAGCCCGTCGAAGAGGAGACCCGCCGGGTCCATTCCGTCGTCGAGCTCTCGAACCAGGGGCTCGCGACTTCCGGCGACTATCGCGCCTATTATCTCCAGGACGGCCGCCGCCTCTCGCATACCCTCGATCCGCGCACCGGTCGTCCGATCGAGAATGGAATGGCATCGGCGACGGTGATCGCCCCGACTGCTACCCAGGCCGACGGCTTCGCGACGGCCCTCATGGTCCTCGGCGCTCGCGAAGGGCTCGCGCTGGCCGAGCAGTGGAACCTGGGAGCGATGACGCTCACGCGGAACGAGGGCGGCGGGTTCGTCGAGGAGCGAAACGCGCTCTTCCCCGAGCCGGTCGACGCGTCGGTCTCCGCCGACCCCGTGCGACCCTGAAGGCATCTTGTCGCTCGCGGCGCCCGGGGCGTCGGTATCGAGGCGAAGCGACGCGCGCGAGGCCAGGCGAGGCGGGGGGAACGAAGCAAGGCATGGTGAGACGAGGCGAGCGGCGATGAGCGAGCGGCGAATCGAGACGAGCTCCGACGCAGCAGGCAATGGCTCTCCGATCCGGCAGCGCATGCGCTCGTTCCGGCATGCCGGGCGGGGCCTAGCGACGATGCTGGCCAGCGAGCCGAACGCGCGGATCCATGCGCTCGCCGCCCTGGTCGTCGTCGGCGCGGGATTCGGGTTCGGGATCTCTGGGCAGCAGTGGCTCGCCGTCGTTCTCTCGATCGGCCTGGTCTTCACCGCCGAAGCCATGAACACCGCGCTCGAAGCGCTCTGCGACGTGGTCTCGCCGGAGTGGCATCCGAGCATCGAGCGCGCGAAGGACGTCGCCGCAGGCGCCGTGCTCCTCGCTGCGCTGACGGCCCTCGCCGTCGCTACCCTCGTCTTCGGCCCGCGGATCCTCTCGCTCGCCGCCCTCGGGCTCGAAAGCACCTGAACCGAAAGGAATCGAATGCCTCTTCCGCTCCGCCTGCTCGCCGCTCTTCCCGGGGCGCTCTTCTGCCTGATCGCCTTTCAATGGCTGGTCGTGCCGGGCGACGCCGCGAAGGCCCTCGACCTGCCGCTGCTCTCGGGCGCGGCGCGCAGTACGCAGATCGGCGATACCGGCGCGTTCTTCCTCGGCATCGGCGCGAGCTTCGTCCTCGGCGCCGTGCGGCTCGAGCGGCAATGGTTCCAGGCAGCGGCGCTGCTCGTCGGCGGCGCGGCCTTCTACCGGACGGTGGCCTGGGCGATGCACGGCGCGCCGCTATCGATCGACAAGATCGGCATCGAGCTCTTCACCCTCGCGATCGCCGCCTTCGCCGCTTCGCGCTGCCGCGGCGGGCGATGACCTGCTCGAGGAGTTAGGCTCCGTAGAACCGATGGGCCCAAACGACGGGAGGATGCAATGGAGACCGTTTTCGCCAGCATCGCGCTCGTCGGCGTCCTGATGGCCGCGATGGCAGTCGGCGTGATCTTCTCGAATCGCAAGCTGCGCGGATCGTGCGGCCGCGAATGCGAATGTGCCGAAGAGACGCGCCGAGAATGTGCGCTCGCGGCGGCGGCCGAGAACGCGGCGGGCCGCGCGGACGGCCGCGGCGCCGACTGAGAGGCTGTGAAAATATCGT
>CAUJGH010000024.1 GCA_963169575.1 Myxococcota bacterium
GTCGGATACCGATACGCTCACGATCTGGCTGAACAACCATCCGCCGGAGGTCACGCTGACGAGCCCGATCGATGGCAGCCTCTACTCGCTGGCGGCCCCGACGATCCTTCCGCTCACGGCGCTCTACTCCGACCCCGAGACGCCGGCGGCGGGGCTCTCCTGCGAGTGGACCGTCACGCTCCACCACAACGACCATTCGCATACCGATCCGCCCATCACGACCTGCAGCGCGACGACGGAGATCGCTCCGCTCGGCTGCGATCCCAACGCGACCTATCGCTGGCAGATCGACCTGACGATCCGGGACGCACAGGGCCTCGCGACGACGAAGAGCGCGACGCTCTTCCCCGACGAGTCGAATTGCGGCGGGACGGGTACGAACCTGCCCCCGATCGCGGCGGACGACACGGCGACCGCCGTGCGCTCGATTCCGCAGCCGATCGACCTGCTCGCGAACGACTCGGATCCGGACGGCCAGATCCAGCCGGGCTCCGTCGTGATCTCGAGCGGCCCGACGACGGGGGCGATCACGGCGATCGATCCCCAGACCGGCGTCGTCACCTATCTCGCGCCCACGTCCGGCCCGTCCACCGCCGAGTTCGCCTACACCGTCGTCGACGACGACGGCGCGGTCTCGAACACGGCGACCGTTCTGGTCTCGATCAGCGCCTCGGCCGCGGTCCCTTCCCTGCGCCCGGGCGCCCTGCTCGGCCTGCTGGCCGCGCTCGCCGCGGTCGGCCGGTCGGCGCTGCTCGCGCGTCAGCGGCGCGCCGGGCGAAGCGGAGCCGGAGGCGGCCTCCCCTCCGCCTAACCGCGCAGGTCGTAGGCCGCGAGATCGGGCTTTGCCATCTCCTCGGTGAAGCGCTGATAGGTGAATGGCCAGACCGCGGGGACGCCGCGCGAGTCGAGGTACCAGCTCTTGCAGCCGGTGGCCCAGATCGTGTTGCGTGCCGCCCGGTCGAACTCCTCGCTGAAGCGCGCCATGGCGGACTCGGAGGCCGAGATCTCCCGGCCGCGGCCGGCGCGCAGCTCCTCGACGAGCTGCAGCACGTAGTGGAGCTGCATGTCGGCGATCGTGATCAGGGAGAAGTTCCCGACCGGACCATTCGGTCCGTTCAGCATGAAGAGATTCGGGAAGTTCGGGATCGAGATCGAGAGATAGGCGTCCGGACGATGCTTCCAGACGTCCTCGAGGTCGACCCCGTCGCGCCCGAGGACCCGCATCGGCCGCAGGAACTGATCGACACGGAAGCCGGTCGCGAGGACGAGGACGTCGAGCTCGTGGAGCCGCCCATCCTTCGTGCGCACGCCGCGGGGCTCGATGCGCTCGATCGCGTCGGTGACGAGCTCCGCGTTCGGCTGCTGGATCGCGGGATAGAAGTCGCCCGACATGATGAGCCGCTTGCAGGCCGCGCGGTAGTTGGGCCGCAGCTTCTCGCGCAGCACCGGATCCGCGACCGAGCTCTCGAGATTCGCGCGACAGATCGCCTCGAGATTCTTCATCTGCTCGGACTTCGCGTCGACGACGCCGTTCGAGAAGGTCTCGTGGAAGTTGCGCGTCAGCTCGTCCGCCATCTTGCGGAAGCCCGCGCGGTCGCCGCGGAAGCCGGCCTTCTCCGCCTCCGTGAAGGCGGCGTTCTCCTGGGGCGCGATCCACTGCGGGGTGCGCTGGAAGAGCGAGAACTTCCGGACCCGCGGCACGAGGGCGCTCGTGATCTGGATGGCGGTCGAGCCGGTCCCGATGACGCCGACGCGCTTGCCGTCGACGGCAGCGGAATGGTCCCAGCGCGCGCGGGGGAAGCAGGCGCCTGCGAAGCTTTCGAGTCCCTCGATGTCGGGGATCATCGGATGATGAAGCACGCCGGTCGCCGCGATGACGACGTCGGCCTCGTCGCGCCGGCCGCTCTTGAAGGCGATCTGCCAGCGGCCGCCCCGGAACTCGAGCCGCTCGACCTCCTCCTTGAAGCGGATCTGCGGGAGCACGCCGTATTTGCGCGCGACGCCCTCGAAGTAGGCGCGGATCTCGGCGCCGGGCGCGAAGCGGTGGCTCCAATCCGGGTTCGGCTCGAAGGCGTAGCTGTAGATGTGGGACGGGACGTCGCAGGAGAGGCCGGGATAGGTGTTCTCCCGCCAGGTCCCGCCGACCGAATCCCCTTTCTCGTAGATCGTCCAATCCTCGTAGCCCGCCTGCCGCAGGCGGATTCCGCTGAGCACCCCGGCCATGCCGGCCCCGATCACGACGAAACGCATCTCTACGTCCTTTCCCGGGCGCCGGCAGCCGGGCGCCCGTCAGTCGAAGTTCACCGCCGCGAAGGGCGACAGCGGCGTCACCTGCACCTCCGCGACGATGTCGGCGAGCGATGCCGACATGTGCTTGAAGGGCGCGCTCGCGCAGTGCAGCTCGAACGCCTGTTGGTCCGCATAACAGTCGAAGTACCAGAACTCGTCCGGGTTTTCGCTCGACTGGCTCATGACGTACACGAGCGTGCCGGGCTCCTTCTTCGATTCGATGCAGACCGACTCGTTGAGCTTCTTGAGCGCATCGCGCT
>CAUJGH010000025.1 GCA_963169575.1 Myxococcota bacterium
GTGCCAGGAACAATTGGCGAGCCACGTGTGGCGGGGTAGCCTTGCCCAGCCTGAACCAGGCGCCTTCTCTTCGTTCATTCAGACCGGGCACGGCGCCCCGGCCGGAACATCACCGGCGGCTCTCCCGTCGGCCTGCAAGGAGTTCCCCCCTCTTGTCCGCACCGATCCCCTTCGTCGACTACCTCGTGCTCGAGCCGAAGCCCCATCTCGTCGCCCATGAATGCACGTCGTGCGGCGCGCGCTTCTTCGACCGCCGAAGCGCCTGTGCCCGCTGCTCGAACACGTCCTTCAAGCCCGCCCCGATCGCGACGGAAGGCATCCTGCGCACCTTCACGATCGTCGCCTTCGCAGCCCCCGGCATCCCGGTCCCCTTCGTTTCGGGCGTCGTGGACTGCGACGGGACGAGTGTGCGGGCCAACATCGTGAACTGCCCCGCTGACCCCAAGCACGTCCAGACCGGCATGAAGGTCCGCCTCACGACCTTCCCGATCGGCAAGGACGCGCAGGGCACCGAGGCGATCAACTTCGGCTTCGAGCCCGCCTGATCCGGCGACGGATCGCGAGACGGCGAACGCCCCCAACCCGAGCGCTTCCCGAGCGCTGAAAGGAACCGACCATGGCCTCCGACGACATCTACATCCTCGGCATCACGATGACGAAGTTCGGCAAGCACAAGGACAAGGACGTCCTCGACCTCGCGACCGAAGCGGCGCTCGGCGCGCTGAAGGACGGCGGCGTCTCGATGAAGGACATGGGCGTGCTCGCCGCGGGCAACCTGATGGGCGGCGCGCGGCCGATCGCCCAGGAGATCCAGAAGCAGATCGGCCAGACGGGTATTCCCGCCTACAACGTGTCGAATGCGTGCGCGACGGGCGCGACGGCGCTGCGGGTCGCCTACCTGACGGTCAAGTCGGGCGAGGCGGATTTCGGCATCGCGGTCGGCGTCGAGCAGCTCGCGGGCGCGGGCCTGCTCGCCGGCGGCGCGCGCAAGCAGGACGGCGAAAGCTGGCAGCGTTCGGGCCGCTACGGCGCGGTCGCCCCGGTCGACGGCCGCATCGGAACGGACACGATGCCGGGCGTCTTCGCCCAGATCGGCATGGAATACGGCCATAAATACGGCGGCGCCAACTTCGAGCTCTTCGCCCAGATCTCGGAGAAGAACCACGCGCACTCGACGCTGAATCCGCTCGCGGCCTACACCAAGCGCATGACGCTCGAGGAGATCATGGGCGACATCATGATCGCCTACCCGAACACGCGGCCGATGTGCTCGGCCAACTGCGACGGGGCGGCGGCGGCGGTCGTCGTCAGCGGTTCGAAGCTGCGCACGCTTTCGAAGGAGCAGCAGCGCCGCGCGGTCAAGATCTCGGCCTCGATCCTGACCTCGGATCCGTATCAGGAAGCCTGTCAGGTCCTGCCGGACGTCAACACGCTGACGCGCATGGCGGCGAGGCAGGCCTACGAGAAGGCGGGCATCGGTCCCGACGATCTCGATCTCGTCGAGCTCCACGACTGCTTCGCGACGGCCGAGCTCGTGCACTACGACAACCTCATGCTCTGCCCGGAAGGCGGCGCGGTCGACTTCTTCAAGTCGGGGGCGACCTGGCGCACGGGCAAGATGCCGGTGAACGTATCGGGCGGCCTCGAGTCGAAGGGCCATCCGATCGCGGCGACGGGCATCGCCAACGTCTGGGAGATCTGCCACCACCTGCGCGGTGAAGCGGGCGACCGCCAGATCGAAGGCGCGAAGGTCGGCCTCGCCCACGTCATCGGCCTCGGCTCGGCCTGCGGCGTCCACATCCTCGAGAAGAGCGCGGCCTAGCGGCCCGCCGCGCGATCGCGCCTGCGCGCGGACACGGCACCGCCGTCGTGTCCGCGCCGGGGGCGGGCGCAGGAACCCCGCCGATGCAGTCGACGATCGTGCGTTTCCAGGGATTCGAAGGCCTCTCGCTGACGGCCGAGGTCTGGGGCGATCCGGATGCCTGGCCCGTCCTGCTGCTCCATGGCGGCGGCCAGACGCGGCATGCCTGGGGCGGAACCGCCGAGGCGCTCGCACGCGCGGGCTGGCGCGCGGTGTCGATGGATCTGCGCGGCCATGGCGACAGCAGCTGGGCGAGCAACGGCGACTACTCGTTCACGAGCTATGCCGCCGACTGCATCAGCGTCTGCGATCAGCTCGGGCGACCGCCCGTCGTCGTCGGTGCGTCACTCGGCGGCGTCTCGGCGATCCTCGCCGAAGGCAACTCGGATCGCGTCGTCTCGTCGGCGCTCGTGATCGTCGACATCACGCATCAGACGAATCCCGAAGGCATCGATCGCATCACGAATTTCATGATGTCGGGCATCGGGGGCTTCGCCTCGCTCGAAGAAGCCGCCGCTGCGATCGCCGCCTATACGCCCAACCGCAAGCGCAAGGCGAATCCCGCCGGCCTGCAGAAGGTCCTGCGCCTCAAGAGCGATGGCCGCTGGTACTGGCACTGGGATCCGCGCTTCATGCTGCGCGGCGCGACCGAGGTCCCGAGCCCCGATTTCGAGGCGCTCTTCGAGGTCGCCCTCGCGCATATCCGCGTCCCGACGCTGCTGGTTCGCGGGAAGCTGTCGGACGTCGTGACCGAGGAGGGCGTGCAGGATTTCCTGCGCCGCATTCCGCACGCGAAGCTCGCGGACGTGAAGGACGCGGCCCATATGGTGGCCGGTGATCAGAACGACGTGTTCTCGAATGCGGTGATCTCGTTCCTCGAAGAAGACGTCCGGCCGGGGCTGCGATGACCGGCGCGGCGAGCCTCTACGAACGGCTCGGCGGCGAGCGGGCGATCGCGGGACTCGTCGATGCGTTCTACCAGCGCGTATTCGCGGATCCGCTGCTCGCGCCCTTTTTCGAGGGGATCGAGCCGGAGCGGCTCCGGCGGATGCAGCGCGAGTTCTTCGCCGCCGCCCTCGGCGGCCCGATCGGTTATTCGGGCCGGCCGCTGCGCGCCATCCATGCGCCGCTCGGCATCCGGACGCGCCATCTCGCGCGCTTCCTCGACCACCTGACGGCGACGCTCTCGGATCGCGAGATCTCCGAGCGCGACTGCTACGACATCTATACCCGCATCCACCTCTACGCCGACGAGATCACGGGCGCGACGTCCGTCGACGCCTGAACGCCGCTCCGCCAATGGGAGACGGCGTCCTCCCGCGTCAGTCGTTCGCGACTGAGGGGGAGCGCTTCGGCGAATTCACCCGCCCGAATCGGGCAACTCGACATGCGGCAATGGACGCAGAGGCCCGGGTCGCAGGGGTCGAAATGGACGACGACGTCGCCGACCTGGTTTTCGCCGTCGAAGAGCGTGAACTCGATTTCGTCGTGGATGCCGTGGATCCGGTCGACGTCGAAATAGCGCGGCACGGTGACGTGCAGATCGACGTGTTGCCGGGCGCCCGAGCTCCAGCTGCGCAGCCCGTGGGCGTCGATCACCGCCTCGCCGCGGATCCGCTCGAGGCGGCTCGCGATCTCGTCGAGCTGCTCGTCGTCCGCCCGGTCCATCAACCCGCCGACCGCGCTCCGCAGCAGCATGAAGCCCTCGCGCAGCACGTTCAAGGCGAGCACGATCGCGAAGACGGGATCCGCCCAGATCCAGCCCGTGAATCGAACGACGAGCAGACCGACGACGACGCCGCCGCTCGTCCAGACGTCGGTCAGGACGTGTCGCCCGTCCGCGACGAGGGCCATCGAGCGCGTCCGCTCGCCGACGCGGACGAGATGGAGGCCGAGCAGAAAATTGACGAGGGAGAACCCGGCAGTCAGCGCCACGCCGAGATCGAGGTTCTGGACCGACGGCCCGACCAGCAGGTCGCGGATGCTCGAGGCGAGGATCAGGAGCGCGGCGACCGCGATCGCCGTGCCCTCGAGGGCGGCCGAGAGGAACTCGACGCGGCCGTGGCCGTAGGGATGGTCGCGGTCCGGCGGCTTGGCCGCGAGCAT
>CAUJGH010000026.1 GCA_963169575.1 Myxococcota bacterium
GCGCGACGTCGCGCTCGAGCACGACGCCCGCGAGCTGCGCGCGGATCTCGTAGGGATGCAGGCTCTCGTTGCTCTCGATGACGGCGAGCAGATCGCCCTTCGCGACGGGATCGCCGAGCCGTTTATGGACCGAGCGGACGATGCCGGGGAAGCGCGGGGCCATGTGGGCCAGGGCGTCTTCGTTCGCGACGATGCGGCCCGCGAGCGGCCGCATCTCGCGAAGGGCCGCCGGACCGGCCGTCTCGACCGCGATTCCCGCCGCGCGCTGCTGCTCCGGCGTCAACGCGACGCGATCCGGTGCAGCCGCAATCGCGGTGGCGGCCTCGGCAGCGGGCTCGCTCCCGACGCCCGCTGCTCCCGGCGAGTCGCCCTCGCCGCAGCCGGAGACGAGCAGGGCGATCAGGCTCGCCAGGTTGAACATGGCAGCGATCACGAATCGCGGCGCGCAAGCACGCGGCATCCGATGCTTCCGATTCATTGCGGATCCTCCAGCGGAACGCCCGTCAGGCGCTCGATCTCCCGCGCATTTCGATGCGCTTCGACGACGGCGCGGAGCGCCTGCTCGCGCGCCTCGACCCGGGCGCGTTCGGCCTCGAGCACCTCGATCTGCGCGAAGCGGCCCTCTTCGTAGCCCCGCTGCAGGATCTGCACGGTCTGCTCGATCCCCGGCAGCACGCGTTCGTTCAGCAGCTTCGCCTCCTCGACGGAGGCGACGAGCGCGAGCTGCGCGGCCTGCACGGCGGTCGTGATCCGGACCTGCTCCGCCCGCCGCTCGGCCGACGATTTCGCGAGCCGGCGACTCGCCTCGGCCAGCGCGCCGGTCTTGCGGTCCCAGAGCGGGATCGGGACCGAGACGCTGACGACGAACGAGAGATCGTCGCCCTCCGAAAAGTGTCGCGGCCCGCCGGCGACCTCGAGATCCGAGGTCTTCGTGCTCCGCACGAGCGCCTGCGCGGATTCGCGGCGCGCGATCTCGGTCTGCCAGCGGGCGACACCGGGGCTCGCCTCGATGCGTTCACCGAGCTCGGCGGCGGCGGGCGCCGTCGGCAATCGGCCGAGCTCGCCGACGGCCCGCGCGAAGTGCGGCTGGCCCGCCCACATCGCGGCGAGCGCCTGACGCGCGGTCTCGAGCTCGTGCTCGGTGTGTTCGCGCAGCGTGCTCGCGGTATCGACGGCGACGCGCGCACGCAGGACTTCGGCGGGCGAAGCGAAGCCCGCTTCGGTGCGCCGCGATGCGACGCTCTCCACGGTGCGCGCGAGCGCCCGCGCTTGCTCCGCGAGGCGCAGCCGCTCCTGCGCGGCGAGCACCTCGACGAAGGCCGCGCCGGTCCGCGCGAAGAGATCGATGCGGCGGATCTCGTAGTCCCAGGCCGCGAGCTCGGCGTCCGCACGCGCGAGCGCGCGCCGCGCCGCACGCTTGCCACCGAGCTCGATCAGCTGACTCAAGGTGATCGTCGACTGCGTCGCGCGCACGCCACTCCGTGCCCCCGTGCCCGCGAAATCCTGGACGTCGATCATCAGGGTCGGGTTCGGGCGTACACCGGCCTGCAGCAGCGCCGCCTCCCGCGCACGCTGCTCGTACGAATCGACCGCGAGGTCCGGACTCCGCAGCAGCACGAGCGCGAGGGCATCGGCGAGCACGAGCTCGCCGGTCGGCTCGGCGACGCTGGCCAGGGGCGCGGCGCTGCCCTCCGCCGGGGCTTCGAAGCTCTGGAGCTCCGCCGCGAGCGGATAGCGCTCGGGCGGTAGCGCGAGCGCCGCGCGAGAGGCGAGCCAAGAGAGAAAGAACAGCGCGGCCAATGAAGAGACCGCGCACCGCAAAGGTGCGTTTCGTCGCATGGGAAGGCGACTCCTCGAAATTCGGGATTGCGGATTCGATCCGGAGCGGCGCCGAGCGCGCGGGCAGCGGGCGGGATCAGCGCAGGCTCATGTCCGAAGGACGACGGAGCGCCTGGAGAAGGGCGCGGCCATTCGAGGGGGCGCGAACGCAGGCGCGCGCGGCGACACGAACACGGCCGCGAGACGCACGACCGGCGGACTCGGCGCCGCCGGCAGGGAATCCACGTCGCGCCGCTGGGCATCCGCCTGCTCGTCGGGCGTCATGTGGACGACGTGATCTTCGGCCGACTTCGGATGGATGCGGGGCTCGGCGCCGACGCTCGGGCGCGCGGCGTCGTGGGAGAGGATCAGATCGACATGACCGCCGTCGACGACCGTCCGCCAGGCGTGGTGATGATCGGAGGCGAGAACCTGCAGGACGGTCGAGCAATCGACGACGGAAGCGATCTGCAGCAGGCCGAGCAGCAGGCCGAGCCCCGCCCATCGCCGCCCCATCGCGCTCCCGATCGATCTTCGCAGCATGCCGCGTCCTGCTTTCCTCGCGGCGACGGCGCCGAACCCTGCCACCCCGCGGCCCCGAGCGTATCAGCTGGCGCCGGCCCCGGCCTGCCACCCTCCGCTGCGCCGCGCGAGCCCGCCCCCGAATTCAGCGGCGAGTGAGGCGAGGCCCCATGCCGGGCGAATCCGCGACTTTCGCGATCTCCCCCCGCATGCGATAGGTATGAGCGACACACGGCCGAGTGCCGACACGCCCGGAGGTCGCCCCATGGATCCCGCCCGGCTCGTTCCGCTTCTCGCCCTCGCCGCCCTGCTCGGCGCGCCTCTCGGCTGCCGGACGATGTCCCCCGAGACGCCGCCGTCCGCGGCCGCGGGCGGCGCCCCTTCCGCCGCCCCTTCCGCCCCTTC
>CAUJGH010000027.1 GCA_963169575.1 Myxococcota bacterium
CGTTAGGCGGAGGAACCGGCTCGCCCGGCGTTTTCCGGGCCGCGCGGGCGCGGCGGGCTCAGGGGCGCGCGAGGGCGGCGACGCGGTCGCCGATCGCGAGGGCGGCGGTGAGGCCGGGGGATTCGATCCCGACGCAGGCGACGAAGCCCGGTGCGCCGTGGGCGGACGCTTCTTCGATCACGAAATCGCGGAATCCCTCGCCCGGCCCGGCGAGCTTCGGCCGGATGCCGGCGTAGTCGGGCACGAGCGCCGCGCCCGCGAGCGACGGGAGATAGCGGCTCGCGGCCTCCCGAAACGCTTCGGCCTTCGCCGGATCGACACGATGGTCGAGCGCGTCGACGTATTCCGCATCCGGCCCGAAACGGACGCGGCCCGCCAGGTCGAGCGTCGCATGGATCCCGAGCCCCGCCTGCTGGGGCACCGGATAGACGAGCCTCGCGAGCGATATGCGTGCGCCCGGCGCGAGCGCGAAGTAGTCGCCCTTGCACGGATGCTGCCGCCAACCGAGGGCATCGACGTCGAGCCCCGCGAGCCCGGCGATCGCATCCGCCGCGAGTCCCGCCGCGTCGACGACGCAGCCGGCGTCGATCGCTTCGCGCAGGCCGCCGGGCGAGGGCCGCGCAGGCCGGGGCGCGGAGGCGGGCGATGCCTGCGCGGCCCCATCCCCCGCGCCGACTTCGACCTCGACTCGCCAACCGTGCGAGCGGGGCACGAGGCCGACGACCCGGCGATCGCAGAGCACGAAGGCACCGGCCGATTCCGCCTCGGCCTGGATCGACCGACAGAAGGCGTGGGCGTCGACGATGCCCGTCTCGCGCGAGTGCAAGGCCGCGAGTGCGAGCACCGCGGGCTCGAGCCGCCGAACCTCCGCCCCGCCGATCAGCTCGATGCCCTCGACGCCGTTCGCGACCGCGCGCGCCTGCAACCCCTCGACGACCGGGATCTCTTCCGGCCGGGTCGCGACGATCAGCTTCCCGAGCTTGCGATGCGGTACGCGCTTCGCGTCGCACCAGGCGTAGAGCGCCCGCCGCCCGGCGAGACAGAGCGCCGTCTTCGCGCTGCCTTCCGGATAGTAGATGCCGGCATGCACGACTTCGCTGTTGCGGCTGGTGATGCCACGGGCGATCTCCGGCCCGGCTTCGAGCACGACGACCGAGCGGCCGGCCTTCGCGCACGCCGCCGCCGCCGCGAGCCCGATCACGCCGGCGCCGACGACGACGACGTCGAAGCCCGCGTCGCCCGCCCCGCCCCCGGCGCCCGTCAGAGGCTCTCCCCGTATTCGGCGCGGTAGCGCTCGCGGATCGCGTCGAGATCGAGATCGATGCTCTGCGGACCCGAGCGCGCGACCTTCAGCGCCCCCATCAGGCTGCCGAGGCGCGCCCCGCACTCGAGCGGAAGCCGATTCGCGAGGGCGTAGAGGAGCCCCGCCCGATACGAATCACCGCAGCCGGTCGGATCGACGGCCTTCGCCGCCTTGACGGGCCGGATCTCCGTCCGCGCTGCCTCGAGCACGAAGCCCGCATCGAGCCCGCCGCGCCGGAGCAACGAGCCGTCTTCACCGCGCGTCACGATCAGCGCGCCGACCCGCTCGGCGATGCCGTCCTCGTCGAGCCCCGTCTTCTCGCGCGTGAGCTCCCACTCGTATTCGTTCACGATGTAGATCGAAGCGCCCGTCAGCGCCTCGAGCAGCGCGGCCCGGTCGAGGATCGGGAGCCCCTGCCCCGGATCGAAGATGAAGGGCACGGCGCCCGACTTCGCATCGCGCGACTTCAGATCCCGTGCCTTCAGATCCCGTGCATAGTCGAGCATCGCCTGGCGCCCGTTCGGCGACACGATCGCGGCGTCGAACGGCACGCGGACGTCGGCGATGCGCGCCTCGTGAGCCCGATCCATCGCACCGGGATGGAAGGAGATGATCTGGTTGTTGCTCTGGTCCGTCGTGATGAAGCAGGCGGCGGTGTACTCGTCTTCGAGCACGCGGAGATGGGCGCGGGAGACGCCACTCGCGTCCATCCAGGCGGAGTAGGCCCCGAGATCCGGACCGACGGCAGCCAGCAGGATCGGCTCGATACCGAGCCGGGAGAGGTTGTAGGCGATGTTCGCGCCGGTGCCCCCGTACTGCTTCGACATCGACGGGACATGGAAGGCGACGTTCAGCTTCTCGAGCTTGTCGCCGACGAAATGGTTCTTGAAATGGTCCTCGAAGATCATGATGTGATCGACGGCGACCGAACCGGTCACGAGCACGGCCATGGCGGAGCATCCTTCGCGAATCGAGCGGGCCCGCAGTCTCGCCGCCCCGCCCGGGGTCGTCAATCGCGCGGGGCGAGCGGCCGCGGGGCGATGCTACGGTGTGCCAATGGCGATTCCCGAGCTCTTCAAGGCCCGCAAACCAGTCATCTCCTTCGAGTTCTTTCCGCCCAAGACCGACGCGGGCTACCGCGCCCTCTTCGAGACGATCGAGGAGCTGAAGCCGCTCTCGCCCGGCTACGTCTCGATCACGATGGGGGCTGGCGGGAGCACGCGCGAAAAGACCGTCGACCTCACGATCGAGATCACGAAGAAGCTCGGCCTCACGGCCATGGCGCATCTGCCCTGCACCGGCTTCCGCCCGCACGAGATCGGCTCGATCCTCGACCAGCTCTACGCCGGCGGTGTCCACGACGTGCTCGCCCTGCGCGGCGACCCGCCGAAGGACGACCCGAGCTTCACGATCCCGAACGATGGCTTCCAGTACGCGAACCAGCTCGTCGAGTACATCGCCGATCGTGGGCAGTTCTCGATCGGAGCCGCGTGCTGCCCCGAGGTCCATCCGCAGGCCCCGGATGCCGCGACCGATCTCGCGAACCTGAAGCGCAAGGTCGATGCCGGCGTCGACTTCCTCATCAGCCAGCTCTTCCTCGACAACGCGAAGTTCTTCGATTTCGTCGAGCGCGCACGGGCGGCGGGCATCACGGTCCCGATCGTCCCGGGCATCATGCCGATCGCGACCGTCTCGGGCATCCGCCGCATGGCTGGGATGAACGGGACGAGCTTTCCCGCCGAGCTGGCGCAGGAGCTGGACCGCGTCGACGGCGATGACGAGGCGACCTACGCGCTCGGCGTGCGCTGGGCGACGATGCAATGTCGCGAGCTGCTGGATCGCGGGGTCCCCGGCATCCATTTCTATACGCTCAACCGCTCGCCGGCCTCCCGCGAGATCCACCGGAACCTTTTCGGGGGATGAGCGCGAAGCAGGCGCGCGCGACAGCGGGCGGATTCCGGCCAACGTCAGGCGACGGCGCGCCGCGCAGGCTGCGCATCGCGGTCCTGCTCTCCGGCAGCGGCACGAGCCTCGAGAACCTCTTCGAACACATCGACGCAGGGCTGCCCGCCGAGGTCGTCTGCGTGCTCTCTTCGAAGAAGAGCGCTTTCGGCCTGCAGCGCGCGCAGGCGCGCGGCGTCCCCGCGATCGCGATCCCGCGCCGCGAACATGCGGACGTGACCGGCTTCAACGACGCGCTCCACGCCGCGCTCGACCGCTTCACGCCCGACCTCGTCTGCCTGCTCGGCTTCCTCTCGCCCTTCGAGCTGCGCGGACGTTATGCGGGACGCGCGCTCAACGTGCATCCGGCGCTGATCCCCGCCTTCTCGGGCCAGGGCTTCTACGGCCACCACGTCCACGAAGCCGTGCTCGCGGCCGGCGTGAAGGTCTCCGGGGCGACGGTGCATTTCGTGGGCGACGCCTACGACGAAGGGCCGATCCTGCTGCAGGAGAGCCTGCCCGTGCTCGAGGACGACACGCCGGAGAGCCTCGCGGCGCGGGTGCAGGCGCTCGAACGGCGGCTCGTGCCCGAAGCGATCCGGTTGATCGCGGAGGACCGCGTCCGGATCGAGGGACGACGGACGCACATCCTTCCGCCCCCCGACGAAATCCGCTTCTGAATCGCCGCTGCCCGTCTTGACAGACAGGCAAAAAAAAAGCGAAAGTCGCGGCATGCCCCCCCGACCTCCCGGCACCCGGCCTGGAGCCGAGGCCCTCGCCTTTCCCGAAACGGATTCCGCTGCGCGTCTCCGGGCGCCGAGCGGGCCGATCGAGGCACGCGCGGGCGACGGCGCCCTGAAATCGCTCCTCTCCGATCTCGGCGCCCAGATCCGCCGCGGCCGGGGCCTCGCGCATGGAGCGAGCGAGAGCCCCGCCTGCTGTCCGACCGGCCTCGCGGGGCTCGACGCGAGCCTCGGCGGCGGATTCCCGCGCGGTCGCCTCTCGGAGCTCTGCGGCGGTCCCTCCTCGGGCCGCACGTCGCTCGCGACGACGCTCCTGGCCGAGACGCTGGCGCGCGGGACGCTCGCCGCCTGGATCGACCCGGCGGACGCCTTCGATCCGGCCTCCGCCGCCGCCTGTATCGCCGGCCCGCTCGCCGGCCCGCCAACGCGCGGCGACGGGGGCGGGGATCGCGCGGGGCGCGGGGATCGCGAGGGCAGCCAGGCGCTGCGGCGCCTGCTCTGGGTACGGGCGCGCTCGGTGTCCGAGGCCCTCCGGAGCACCGAGAAGATCCTTCAGACCGAGGGCTTCGAGCTCGTCGTCCTCGACCTCGCCCCGGCGCAGGGCCAGGGGCCGCGCGCATCGGGCGACTCGATCCGGCAACCGATCCGACACGCCGCTCCGCATGCGATCCGGGAGGCGAGCTGGCTCCGACTCGCCCGGCTCGCAGCCCGGGGACAGAGCGCACTCGTCGTGCTCTCGCAGACCCCACAGACCGGCAGCCGCGCCGAGCTGGTCCTCGAGATGCAGCGCCGCCGGATCCGCTTCAGCGGCCCGCCGCCCCTGCTCGACACCCTCGAAGCGACCGCCGTCCTGCGCCGCCATCGCACCCGCCCGATCGGCCATGAGATCGCGCTCTCGCTCGACGTCGATCCCGATCCCGCCGATCCCATCCCCGTCCTGATCCCCGTCGTCAGCCCCATCGTCGGCCCCATCGTCGGCCCTGTCGCCAGCCCTGTCGCCGTTCCCGCCCCGGTCCCCGATGTCGATCCCCTCCTCGCGCGATGAATCCGGGGGGGCGGGCCGGAGCACCGATCCGGCCCGGGCACCGGACCCGGCGGCGGGACGAGCGCGGGTAGCCTGTCTGCTGATCCCGGACTTGCCGCTCCAGGCCGCCCTGCGCGCGGAGCCCGAACAGGCGGGGCGCCCCCTCGTCGTCACGACCGGTCCGGGCCCGAGGGCCGAGATCCTCTCCGCCTCCCGCGAGGCACTGCGCGGCGGCGTCCAGCTCGGACAGAGCCTGCGACAGGCCCGCGCCGTGCAGCCCGACCTCGAGGTCCGCATCGCGTCGCCCGTGCTCGAACGGGCGGCGGTGGCGGCGCTGCTCGACGTGGCGCTCTCGCTGTCGCCGCGGGCCGAGACGGCGCAGCGCAGCGGCGGCGTCTTCGCTGCCGAAGGCGCCGTGCTGCTCGATGCCACCGGGATCTCGGCGCTGCACGCGAGCGAGAGCCGCTTCGCCTCCGTGCTCCACGCCCGCGCGGCGCGCGCCGGCCTGCACGGCTTCGTCGGGCTCGCCGCCTCCCGTGGCCTCGCCCGCCTCGCCGCCCGCCAGCTCGCCTACGCAGCTTACGCCGCTTACGCCGCCCAACCTGTCCGCGCCGCCCGCGCCGCGAATGCGCCCGAGACGACCCGGATCGTGGCTCCGAGACGGGAGCTCGATTTTCTCGGACCGCTTCCGGTCGACCTGCTCGACCCCGACGACGAGACGGCCGAAGCGCTCACCCGCTTCGGCATCCAGCGCATCCGGGATCTGCTAGGTCTCTCCCGGCGCGACCTCGCCGCTCGCGTCGGCCCCGCGATCCTCTCGCTCGTCGCCCGCGCGCGCGGTGAGGAGATCGAGCCGCCGATCGAAGCGCCGCGCGGAAGAGCCCTCGAGGAGGGCATCGATCTCGAGAGCCCGCTCGCGAACCTCGAGCCCCTGGCCTTCGTCCTGCGCGGTCTCGTCTCGCGCATGACCGAGCGCTTGTCGCTGCGCGCGCTCGGCTGTGGGGAGCTGCGATTGAGCCTGCGATTCGAGAGCGGTGGTCACGACGATCGGCGGATCGCGCTCGCCTCGCCGACCCAGGACGAGCGCATCG